>NZ_JANSJD010000020.1:0-57263 GCF_047462395.1 Synechococcus sp. H55.7 | reverse complement strand
CCCCCCCCCCCCCCCCCCCCCCCCCCCCCCCCCCGCACTAATATTTTAAAAACCCCTCAGCGGGAATCGCTTTTCGGGTTTTGTGTGGGGGGCTCGTTTTTTTGTATACTCGCCCGGGGGGGGGGGTGAGGATTTCGCGGCTGTTGGGCAGAGCAAAAGTAGCGGAGCCAGGGGCTTCCGGCTGGGCAAGAGCAGGAGCAACCCAGAGCAGACTCAACAGTAGGCCACAGGGGGCGGAACGGGCAAGGTGCAACTGGGATCCCGCCAAGCCCATCTGCCCTTGAGGAAGTCGCAGCGGATCCCCAGCTACATTTTCCATCGCCATTGCGTTGGGATTCTCAACATCACCCCTAGCAGTATCGCAGAATGAAAGACAAAAATAAAACGGTTTTCCACAGGCTCTCTTGCTGCTCCGCTGACCTGCCCGACCTGCGTCCGGTGGGATTTGCGCTCTGCCCAAGCACTGGGTTCCATGGAATGCCACCAAGTAGATTTAGGATCTGAGTAGCACGAGTTCAGCCATGACCAGTCCCAAGCCGGCATCTTCTCCCCCCCAAAACTCTCCGCCCCTCTGGCTCAGCCTGGCGTTGGGGCTCACCACCGCTCCGGTTCTGTTGGGCCTGGTCTTGGCGGATCGGGCCGGCAAATGGCTGGGATCCCTGAGCTGGGAAGATCCGGGTTGGTGGCTGGGGGAACGGCTGCCCAACTTGGACAGGGCCACGCTGCAGGCCCATGAGCAACAGCGCAAAAACTCTGCCCCAGTCGAGAATTCTTAGCTTCCCTATTGCTTGCGTATCATAGGTAAAGCGAATCTGCAGCAGGAGTTAACAGCCTTTGCGTAGACTGGCCAGACCGCCGCAGGAGTTCACCTCCGGGTTCTCGGGGGTGCTGTTTTGGTTGAGCGCATTCCTCTTCACGGCGGTGGTGAGCGCTTGTCTGGGCTATCTATTCGGCCAACGAGCCCTATCGGGGGTTTCTTCTCCCGTCACCGGTTCCGGTCAGGCTTCTCGCTCCCGCGCAGTTCGGGATCCCCGCAGCGTGCCCTTGCTGAACGAGGCTGAGGTGATCGCAGCAGCGGAAGCAAACCTTCGCCCACCCCCAACGCCTACCCCTCTTTTCACGGCAACGCCCACGCCAGTCGCAACACCTACCCCAACGCCCACCCCCCGCCTGTCGCCTGAGTTGGCGGCGGCCCCCTCTCCAACGCCTACCCCCCGACCTGTCACTCCATCTCCGCCGCCTCCCCGCGCCTCGTCACCGGCGCCCACCCCACCTCCCCTCCCTCGGCAAGTTGCCACCAGTGGCCAGGTTGCCATGCAGGTGCTCTCGGTTCGTCGCGAGGGAAGCCAAGTAGTCTTGAATGTGGCTATGCAGAACAACTCGTCAGAGACGGTGCGCTTTCTCTACAGCTTCATGAACGTTACCGACGACAACGGACGCTCGATCAACGCTCTTGCCCAAGGTTTGCCGGGGGAGTTGCCCCCCAACAGCCAAGTTTTCCAGGGCATCATCCGCATCCCGGCTTCCAGCTTGGCCGGATCCCGCTCCCTGTCCCTGAGTTTGGCCGATTACCCCAGCCGCCGCCACCGAGTGGGAGCCAGCGGGATCCCGGTGCCGCCCTAGCCCCCCTCTTCTTTTGGCTTCAGGCCGGCGATCCGTTCGCGCTCTTGGGGCTAGATCCCCAGGTCTTTACAGGGAAACATGAGGTGGCAGTGCCCAGTCCAACCTTTGAACAGCCTGAGCAAATCCGAGAGCTCTTCGACCGCATTGCTCCCCACTACGACTTCTTTAACCAAACCTTGAGCTTGGGTCTCCATCAGGTTTGGAAGCGCATGGCCGTGCGTTGGTCGGGCGCCAGCTCAGGGGATCACGTGCTGGATCTGTGCTGCGGAACCGGCGATCTGGCCCTGCAGTTGGCCCGCCGAGTAGGACGCAGGGGTCGTGTAGTGGGCCTAGATTTCTCTCCCGCCATGCTGAACATTGCCCGGCACCGCTCCCGGCAGCTATTCCCTAACCATCCCATCGAGTGGGTTCTAGGAGACGCTCTGACCTTGCCTTTTCCCAACGATAGCTTCGATGCCGTTACCATGGGCTACGGCTTGCGCAACGTGAGCGATATTCCCCAAGCCTTGCGCGAGATCCGACGGGTGCTAAAGCCGGGGTGCCGTGCCGCCATTTTGGATTTTCATCGCCCTACAGGGATCCCTTTTCTCGAACACTTTCAGCGCTGGTACTTGAACACCCAGGTCGTTGCCCAGGCCAAAGCCTTGGGACTGGGATCCGAATATGCCTACATCGATCCCAGCCTGGATCGCTTTCCATCTGGAGAAGAGCAACGGCGAATAGCCCTGCAGGCAGGGTTTGCTAGCGCCAAATTTTACCCCCTAGCGTGGGGCATGATGGGAGTACTGGTGATTGAGGCCTGTCACTGCGATCGTCAGTGTAGCGCCTCATAGGGATCCTTTCGCCTCTGCCTAAGTAGATAGGGATCCACCTGAGGCTCAGGCTCTGACCTAAACCATTGGTAGCAAACAAGCTGGACATCTTCTTGATTAAAAAACGGTGGATTCTGATGGTGAGAGGGGAGATCCTTGTACAATTCCTCATCAATAAACAACTCATCCAGCGAGTCAATTAGATTGGCAACATCCCGATCCTTCTGATAAGTTTCCCAAAGTTTCTTACAGTCTCTCTTCTATGTACGAATGCTTTTGATATGGGTAGCCAAGTCCAGCTTCCACCCCGTTCTCACGGGGAATTTTTGCGCTGGGTAAACCGGTTTATGGGCAGCGTTCAGATCCTAACTCCTCCAGAACTGGCTGAGCAGCATGCCAAGCTGGCTGAGGAACAGTTGCAGAGGTACCTAGAGCACACTCGATGCGGGCAAGATAGAAGGCCGGGACGAGACGTCGAGGATCTCACTCCGGCAGACGGGCCAAGCTGACCCCTCGGTAGTAATAGGCCAAAATTTGGTGGTAAGTCCAGCCCTGACGGGCCAATTCTTGGGCGCCCCACTGGCTCATGCCAATGCCATGCCCGTACTTGGGATAGGGGCTAAAATCCGGCAGACTTCTCAAGTAGGGGATCCCGCTCACCCCAACGGTTTGGCTGCCGGCGCTGGCGCTGTACATGGCGTTTACAAATTGCCCCCCATACACCATGACGATGCCGCGGGTGGCGTGTGTTGCTGCTAGGGCGGCGGCTGAGCGCTGCGAGAGGCCCCGATACACCTGGGAGCGGGTGTCGCTAAACACATCAAACCAGCCGCGGGAATTGCGGTGGTGAAGAACATAGGTGCGGGCTGCCACCGCCTGGGCCTTGAGGGCCTCGGGCAAGAAGCGGGATCCCATCTCGGCTTCCACCACGCCGGCCACGTAGTCTTCTAGATCCACGTAGTTGATGGCCATTACCCTGTTATACCCGGTCAAGAGCACCTTGCCGGAATACCAGCGGCCATCCACCGCCACCAGGCCACCCGCTGGCGGCTCGATGAACAACACCGGGCTGACCACCCCCTGCAGGCGCACCCCCTGAGGGCCGGGCTGGGCCAGAAACCCTTGCATCGGGGGCAACTCGGCCAGCACCTCTTGGCGGCCGTTGGTCAGTTGGGCGGGGCGAGAAACGCCCACCACCACAGGGGCGGTGGCGTCGGCCAATTGCACGCGCACCGTCACCCCCCAAGCGCTCTCTATCCATCCCCCTAAGGTGCCCACCAGCAGGGATCCCATCAGGGCAAGCCAACCCCGTGCTCCCATAGCCTCTGTCCAGAGTTCTTTTTTGTACAGCAACCCCAGCCTAGGATAGAGCAAATCGGACTTGGGAACGAAAATCAGGGTGCCTAAAGGGCGGGACGGGATCCCGTTGACAAGGGAGCGGGCGGATGGGGTTGCTCCAAAGGGAGAGAATCAGGTTGTCGAAACCGATCCGGTTCCAGGCCCAAGGCAAAGCACAGGGAGGACGCCGGTCGTCCATTGGAGAAGCAGAGAAAAGCTCCCAGCGAAGCCAATGCCAGAAGGGCCGCATAGCCGAACATGGCCCGATAGCCGGATCCCAGCGCCAGGGTGCCCAGGATCGGCCCCGCCAGCCCAATGCCCAAGTCAAACCCACACATCACCAAGCTGAACAAACGCCCCCGCTCCGCCGGCTCAGAGCGATCGGCTACCAGGGCGGAGATCAGCGGGATCAAGGTGCCAAAACCCGACCCCACCACGATCCCGGCGACAAGAAAAGCCCCGACGCTGTCGGCAACCAACAGGATCCCCATCGCCAGAGCATAGGTGGCCAAGCTCAGAGAGATAAACGGCCCCCGCCCGTAGCGATCGGAAGCGCGACCAGCCAGCAGGCGCACGCCGAAGCTGGCAAAGGCCACCGCCGTATAAAAAAGACCGGGATTGAGGGGAACTCCGACCTCTTGGATCAACAGGGCCACAAACGTGGTCTGGGTGCCGAAGGCCAGCCCCACCAAGAGCATGACCCCGGCGAGAGAGCACACCTTGGGGTTGAGCACAAGGCTCCAAAACGCTCCATCCGGGGGCAGGGATCCCCAACCCCCACGGCGCTGCTCGCGAACCGATTGGGTACAGAGAAAGCCCACCAACCCCAGCAGAGCGGCAAAGAGAAACAGAGGGCCATAACCAACCAGCTCCTGCAAAAAGCCGCCCAAAGCAGGGCCGATGGCTACACCAATGGGATTGACCAAACTCATGTAGCCCAAGATCTCGCCGCGTTTTGCTTCCGGGGCAAAATCCGCCACCAAAGTAACGTAGGCGGTGGCAAAAGCGGCGATGCTGATCCCGTGAAAGGCCCGCACCAGCGCTATCCACGGGATCCAATCCCAGAGCCAGTACCCCAAAGGCGCCATCCCCGCCGCGCCCATGCCGATGAGCAAGACGATCCGGCGACTATGGCCATCCGCCAGCCGCCCCAACCAAGGGCGAAAAGCCAGCAGCCCAATCGAGAAGGCCCCCATCACCAAGCCCACCTCTTGGCTGGTGCCGCCCACATCCCGGACGTAGAGCGGCAGTGTGGGCAACAGCGAAGACAGACTGGCCCAAAAGAGCAGCCCGGCCACGAAGAGAATGCCCAAGTTGCGCCGCTGCGCCGGCTGTAGCTGCCCGAATACCCTCACGCCCACTCCCGATGAAACTCTCACAACCCTGCCAGGGAGCAAAGCCGTCTCCACAGCATCCCTGAACAGAAATATTACGAAATGTCTATTTGGGTGCTGACTTTTTCAATCTTAACCTCTTGTCTGGAACTGTGCAGGATCCCTGTTCAGGGGCAGCCGTTAGCCTGGAAGTGGCCTTTTTGTACGCTCGCCTATGGCGGAACGGTCGGATCCCTTGACTCGCGGTTTGGTTGCCCTGATTCGGGGCTACCAGATAGGCATCTCCCCTTGGCTGCCTCCTGCCTGCCGCTACTACCCCACCTGCTCCCAGTACACCCTGGAAGCGGTGCGGCGCTACGGCGCCATCCGAGGCAGTTGGCTGGGGATCCGCCGCCTCTGCCGCTGCCACCCTTGGCATCCGGGGGGCTACGACCCAGTGCCCGACTTGCCAGGATCCGCACCTGACGAAACTTATCGCCCCAGCCGAGATTGATTGACGAGGGGGATCCCTGTCAGGCCAAGATCGGTGTTGCTGGAAAAGGCTGTATTTGGGAGCCGGTCAGTCAGGAATAGCAGGCCACCGCCTCGATTTCCACCAAGGCATTCAAGGGCAAGCCAGCCACCTGCACGCAAGAGCGGGCCGGCGCCGGGTCTGCGGCAAAAAACTCTCGATAAACCTCGTTCATGGCGGCAAAGTCTTTCATATCCGCCAAGAAAACCGTGGTCTTCACCACATTGGCCAGGCTCGTGCCCCCTGCTTCCAGCACCGCCTTCAGGTTCAGCAACGCCTGCCGAGTTTGCGAGGCAACATCTTCCCCCGCTAGCTTGCCAGTTTTGGGATCCAGGCCCACCTGGCCGGCGGCAAACAGAAAAGGCCCCGAAGCAACAACGCCCTGGCTGTAAGGGCCGACAGGAGCAGGAGCGGCCTCGGTTTGTACAGCACAAGGGCCTGGCCCGGTTTGGCCCTGCGGATGGCCCATCGCGGAATTGGCCAGATTGCTCGGCTCCATAGAGGTTTGCCCCCGTGAAGAGAAGCTCTTTCGCTACGCTACCACAGGCGGATCCCAGAGAAGACGAACCCGCAATGCCAAAATAGGCTTGTCGGGAAGAAAAAGTGCTCATGCCTTTGATCAAGTTGCAAACCTCTCTGCAGCCAGAACCTGCCACCGTGGCAGACCTACTCAAGTTCCTCTCTGCTGCTCTGGCTAAGCAGTTGGGCAAGTCGGAAGCCTACGTAATGACTGCTTTTGAAGGAGGGATCCCGATGACCTTTGCCGGCAGCGCCGATCCCTGCTGCTATGTAGAGATCAAGAGTATTGGGCAGTTTTCCGCCGATCAAACCCGATCCCTGAGCGAGTTGTTTTGCAGCACCATCGAGGACAAATTGGGGATCCCCAAGAAGAGGATTTACATTGAGTTCGGCGATGCCAAAGGCTATCTTTGGGGATGGAACGGCACGACCTTTGGGTGAAAGCTACTTCACACAAGTCAAGCATCTCCTCGCCTGGCTGCTCCAGCCTATCTAGCAAAAGCTTTTTGACGCTCCCGACCGCCGTGGCAGACCCCACCCAACCCAGAACAAATCCCGCAAAGCAGCAGCTTCTGCTGAAGCTTGCTGGCGTTTTGGGCGTGGCCGTTCTTGTTTTTTGGGCAGCCCATCGATTGGGATTTTTTGGAGTTATTCAAGACTGGTTCGCCGAGGCTCTGGGCTGGGTGGAAGGCTTGGGACCGGTGGGGCCGGTGCTTTTCATTGCCATCTACATTGTGGCCACTGTGCTGCTTCTGCCGGCTTCGGTGCTGACCTTGGGCGCAGGGGCTGTGTTTGGGGTGCTGGCTGGGGCTTTGTACGTGCTGATTGGGGCAACCATTGGAGCCAATTTGGCCTTTCTCATTGGGCGCTACTTGGCGCGGGAACGGGTGGCCAGATGGATCGAGGGCAATCCCCGGTTTGCGGCCATCGATCGGGCGGTGGGGCGCGAGGGATGGAAGATCGTCGGCTTGATTCGTCTGTCGCCCGCCTTTCCCTTTAATCTGCTCAACTACGCTCTGGGACTGACCCAAGTTTCTTTTCTGGATAACCTGCTGGGCACCGTCGGGATCGTGCCGGGCACCTTTATGTATGTGTACATCGGCTCGCTGGCGGGATCCCTGGCCAACAGGGAAGGCCTGGATCCCCAAGCGCAAATGGTTCAGTGGGCCGTTCGCCTTGTGGGCCTCATCGCCACCGTAGCTGCCACCGTCTACATCACCCGTGTGGCTCGGCAAGCCCTACGGGAAGTGGTGGAGCCTGTCTAGGCCAATCCAAGTCAGGTTTGAACTGGGGAGCCCGCGGGGGGTTAGCAGCGTCCACACTTGCGCAGAGGCTTAGCCAACCAGTTGGCAGAGGGTCTCTTGTCTTTCTCGGTCTTGTTCGGCCAGTTCCTGGATGGCGCGTTGGTACACCTGGGCGGGTGTGGATCCCTGGTTAACCTGCTTCAGCCAGCGCTGGGCCTCATTGCCTTCCTGGAGCAGGGTTTGCAAGGGAGCCAAGAAGCAACCCAGCCCCTGGGGCTGGCCCAGGCGCCACGCTTCAGTCAGCAGCTCTTCAATCCACTCCTGGGCTAAGCATTCCCGGCCGGTACGCCAGTCGAGCAAGCGGGCTTGCAGCGATTCTCGAGCAGCGGCCTGCTCGTTGGCCTCGCAAAGGCTCTCCAGCTCCGCTGGGGTAAAAGGCCCCCCCAAGGGATCCAGCGCCTCCGGCTGAGATAGCAATTGCCAGAGGCGGGCCTCTACTAGGGCGGTGATGGCCAGAATCATCACCGGATCCGCCACCAGGTCGCAGATGCGCAGCTCCACTCGGTTGAGGCGATAGGGCCGCTCCGGGCCGTTGGGCCGCACGGAAGCCCAGAGGTGGCGCACGTTCTGCATCGTGCCCAGGGCCAGTTGCTCCTGCATCCAGGCGATGTAGTGGGCGTGATCCCGGAAGAAGGGCACCTGGGCCGGCGTTTTAGGAAACACCTGCCAACGGCTGGAATGATAGCCCGTTACCTGGCCGTCCAGGAAAGGAGAAGAAGCGCTCAGGGCCAAATAAAGAGGGGCTTCCGCCCGCAATAGGCGACAGGCGAGGAAAATGGCTTCCGTATCCGGCAGACCGACATTGATGTGGATGCTGGCGGTCACCACCCGCGTGCCGTAGGTGCGCTCGATGTAGTCGTGGTAGGGGTTGCCCGGATCCGAGCGCTCGAAGTGGTCGCTGCCGCCCAGAGCCAGGGTGCTCCCCGGCAGCAAGGTGTAGGGGCCCAGGCGGCGCAAAAATTGCCGCAATTGCAGCCGGGGTTGTAGCAGGGCGCAGAGCAGGTCTTCGTAGCGGCGGAGAGGAGGAGTGATGTATTCAACGTTGCGCCGATCTGGTTCTCGCACAAACCCCGGCAAAACCTGGCAGATGCGATCCGATAAGCCCACCACTTCCCCGGCGGCGGTGCCGGTGTACATCTCCACCTCAAAGCCCTTGGTCAACAGCACAGGCCAGCCTCCAGCCGCAGCCTCCTCAGTCTACCTTTTTCCTCCTCTACCCATTTTCCCAGTCTCGCCCCACATTACAATGTCGGCAGCACTTGAAGGCAGAAGTAAGGCGAGATGCGGGATCCCATCTATATCCTAGGGGCGGGGCCAGCGGGCATGGCGGCTGCCTATCGCCTGACCCAGCTAGGCTTCCCCGTGGTGGTGGTGGAACGAGAAGACAGGGTCGGGGGCCTGGCCAAAAGCATTCGCTACCAGGGGTTCATTCTCGACTACGGCCCGCACCGGTTTTTTACCAAGATCCCAGCGGTGCTGGAGCTGTGGAACCGGGTTTTGGGATCCGAACAAGTGACTGTCCGGCGGCTTACCCGCATCTACTACCGCAAGCAATATTTTCAGTACCCCATTCAAGCCTGGGAAGTCCTGCGCAAAGTCGGCTGGTGGGAAAGTCTGCGCATTGTCCTTTCCTATCTCTGGGCGCAACTCATCCCCCGCCCAGCTCCCCAGAACTTTGCCGACTGGGTCAAGGGAAAATTCGGCACCCAACTTTTTCAAATGTTCTTTAAGGGCTACACGGAAAAGCTGTGGGGGATCCCTTGTACCGAAATCAGTGCCGATTGGGCTGCCCAGCGCATCAAAGGTCTCAGCCTTGGGCAAGCGATCCGCAAGGCGCTGGGGTGGAAGCGCGGCTCCGTCAAATCACTGATTGACCAATTTCAGTTTCCTCGCCTGGGATCCGGTCAGCTCTACGAAAAAATGCAGGAGTTTTTGCTGGCCGAGGGCCAAAAAGTTTGGCTAAATACAGAGGTCATTGCCCTTAGGCAGGAGGGATCCCGGATTGTTGAGCTGCAACTGCGCCATCTTCAGGATGGAAGGGAAACATGGGTCTCCCCCTCCCACGTCATCTCTTCGATCCCTCTGACAGTGTTGGTGCAGAGCCTGCGGGAACTGCCTCCCCCAGAAGTGCTGCAGGCAGCCCGCAACCTCAAGTTTCGCAACACGGTTTTGGTTTACTTGATCGTGGAGGGATCCCAGCTTTTCCCCGACAACTGGCTGTATATCAACGACCCAACAGTGCAGGTTGGTCGGGTAACCAACTTTGCCAATTGGTCACCGGCTATGCTCCCCAACCGGGAACAAACCCCCTTGTGCTGTGAGTATTGGTGCAACTTTGGGGATCCCTTGTGGCAAGCCCCTGAGGAGCAATTGCTGGCTTTGGCTGAGAAGGAGCTACGCCAAATTGGCCTGCTGCAAGGCCAGAAGATCCGCGGCGGCTTTGTGGTGCGCCTGCCCCGCACCTATCCTATCTATGCCGGCAGCTACAAAGAAGATCTAGCCACTTTGCAGAAGTATCTTGGCCAGTTTGAAAACTTGCAACTGGTGGGTCGCTACGGCTCGTTTAAGTACAACAACCAGGATCACAGCTTGCTGATGGGCCTATTGGCGGCGGAAAACGTCCTCCGCCCCGGCAGCCACGATCTCTGGCAGGTGAACTCCGACAGTGATTACCAAGAAGAGATCAAAGTGCCACCCCCACCTGCGAAGGTCTGACGATGAGCTTCTCTCTTAGCCATCTGTTGCGGCAAAGCCGGCAGCGTCTTGCCCCTTTCTCTATCCAGGTTCTGCTGCCAAGCTTAGCCTTGACAGGGTTGCAGATCTTCTTAATCTCCCTTTGGAGCCAGGAGGATGACTATGCTTCCATCTTCAAGGGTTTAACCCAGTGGGATAGCCATTGGTATTTGGGGATTGTGCGGCAGGGCTATCAGTTTGTCGGCTTTGACAAGATTGCCTACGAGCAGAGCAATGTGGCCTTCTTTCCTGGCTACCCTCTGGCCGTTATTGCCCTCAGCCGCTTGTTGCGGGTTGAGCCTGAGTTAGGGCTTTACCTGACCGCCCAGCTCTTTTGCTGGCTGATGTGGGTTTATCTCCTTCTACTTTACCGTCTCTGGCAGATCCCCTTGCTTTGGCAAGTCCTGGCAAGTTTGATGATCTTGGTCTATCCCAGCAGCTTTTACCTTGTCGTGGGCTACAGCGAATCCCTCTTTATGGCCAGCTTGTTGGGTTTTTTCTACTGGTCGGCCCACTTGAATTCAATGAGGTCAGGACTCCTGGCCGGGATCCACGGCTTGGCGATGAGTGCCACCCGCATTGTGGGTTTGCCGGTGGCGCTGGTTCCTCTGCTGCGGCTATCCCGCCCTTGGTTTTGGACAGCCAGCGCCGTTGTTTTGGCCTTGTCGGGCGGGCTGAGCTTTTTCCTCTACTGTCAGCTCCGCTTTGGCCGCTGGGATCTCTACCTGGAAATGCAGCGCTACTTTGGCCCCAGTTCTTTCGATTACCTGGCTATTATTCAACCTCGTACTTATGCCCCCCTCTTTTCTCTTGGGTACTGGCAGTCCTTATTTTCCTTTTCCGAGGCTTTGGGGGATGGGATATGGGCCATTTCCCTCAGTCAACTGTTTGTTCCCCTCACCCTGGGATCCCTAGTTGTTACCAGTTTGCTGGATGGGTGGAGTGTCCTGGCCGGCAAGAGCCGGCACTGGCAGGAGCGGCTGGGGTTCCATTTGGCTGCCTGGATTATGTTCTCCATTTCCGTGGCCGGCATGAGTGCCGTGGCCCAGAGAAGTATGATCCGCTACTGTCTGCCGATTCACACCCTGCAGGTGCTGGCCTGGTTGCATGGGATCAGATACACCGATTTCAGCTTCATCCCCCAACAGGTGCGTTTCTATCTTGGCAGTGTCCTGAGGCTGGGCTACTGGATCTTGGCTTTAGTCTTCTTTGCCCTAAACCAAATCCTCACCTGGCGCTACGTCCAGCATCTTTGGGTGGCTTGATCGAACCTTGGTGGTGAAGCTGATGAGTTTGCGCCCTGGCCCTCTGCTGCAGCAGATTCGCAAATGTTTAGTTGGCTTTTCTACTCGGATTTTTTTGCTGGGCTTAGCGCTGACTATCCTACAAGTGTTAACGATATACCTCTGGACAAAACGCGGCAGCTATGCTTCTGCTTTTACAGCCCTGAGCCAGCGCGAT
Source organism: Synechococcus sp. H55.7 (assembly GCF_047462395.1). NCBI lineage: Bacteria > Bacillati > Cyanobacteriota > Cyanophyceae > Synechococcales > Synechococcaceae > Synechococcus > Synechococcus sp. H55.7. The sequence continues at coordinate 45,628 of NZ_JANSJD010000020.1, read as the reverse complement.
AGCTATTGGTACCTGAGCATTGTGGAGCGGGGGTATCAGTTTGTGGGCTTTGACAAGATTGCCTACGAGCAGAGCAATGCAGCTTTCTTTCCCGGCTATCCGCTGGCAGTGACCATAATGAGCCGCCTATTAGGAGTTGATCCGGAGCTGGGGCTTTATCTCACTGCCCAGCTCTTTTGCTGGCTGATGTGGATTTACCTTTTCCTATTTTACCGCCGCTGGCAGATCCCCTTGCTTTGGCAAGCTTTGGCAAGTTTGATGATCTTGGTCTATCCCAGCAGCTTTTACCTTGTCGTGGGCTACAGCGAATCCCTCTTTATGGCCAGCTTGTTGGGTTTTTTCTACTGGTCGGCCCACTTGAATTCAATGAGGTCAGGACTCCTGGCCGGGATCCACGGCTTGGCGATGAGTGCCACCCGCATTGTGGGTTTGCCGGTGGCGCTGGTTCCTCTGCTGCGGCTATCCCGCCCTTGGTTTTGGACAGCCAGCGCCGTTGTTTTGGCCTTGTCGGGCGGGCTGAGTTTTTTCCTCTACTGTCAGCTCCGCTTTGGCCGCTGGGATCTCTACATGGAAATGCAGCGCTACTTCACTGGCGTGCAGGCCAATTACCAAGCCCTTTTCCAAGCTTCTACCTATGTTCTTTCCCCTGAGCGATGGCAAGTCTTGCTCTCTCCTTCTGCACCCGTGAAGGATCCTGGCCTGTGGTCTGATGCTCTCAGCCAACTGTTTGTGTCTGTTACGTTGGGATCCCTAGTTGTTACAGGCTTGCTGGATGGGTGGAGTATCCTGGCCGGCAAGAGCCAGCGCTGGCGGGAGCGGCTGGGGCTCCATTTGGCTGCCTGGGCCATGTTCTACATCGCTGTAGCCGGCATGAGTCCCCTGGGCCAGCGAAGCATGATTCGCTACTGCCTGCCGGTTCACGTCGTACACGTGCTGGCCCTCCTGCACTGGGCCAGGCACACAGATTTCGGCTTCCTTCCCCTCTGGGCCCGTCCCCACCTGAGCAGAGTTCTCAAGCTGGGCTATGGGCTTCTGGCTCTCATCTTCCTCGTCCTCAACCAAATCTTGACCTGGCGCTACGTTCGCCATCTCTGGGTAGCTTGACTCCACTTTCTTGAAGATAGGATGTGAAGGATCCCGACTTCTCCCCAACTAGGAGCTGTGGCGTTTTCTTCTCCCCGCAAGTTGCCTCGGCAGAAATCGTCCCTGCGGGTGGCTCAGCCGATTGAGCCCACCAAGATCTACCCCTGCCCGTGTTGCCATCAGGGTCAGTTGCGCCTGATCACCCTGACCGAGGCTTTTGGCTGCAGCCGTTGCCAGCATATTTTCGCCATCACCCCCGACCGTTTGCATATTGAGCAACTGGCGGTTTCTTATCCCTATCGCAAAATGTGGTTCTGGAACGGCCATCAGTGGGTCTTGCGGCGGGAAAATGCCCTCCAGGGATCCACGCTCTTGGGCCTCACCTTTAGCCTGGGGGTTGTTTTGGTGGTGGGGTTTATCGGTGCGGTGCTCTTTCCCAGCCAAACCCAGTTGCTCAGTTGGTTTCTGATTCTTGGCTTGTTGCTGACCCTGTTGATGGCCACGGCGATCCTGCTGCTGCGGCGGCCTTAAGATTGGCGGGACTTTCCCCGGCGATCCCCTGCAGAATCAGCAGCCCCGGCACTTGTGGATCCAGCCATTTCTTGTTAGCAGTGGTCTGGAGAAGGGAGCAGGTCTGTCGTCGGTCAGCCAGGCAGGAGAGAAGCGAGTGACAGATTTCGGTTCAGCCTTTGACCTAAGCACTACTCTGCGACAGGTACGCCGTTTGCTGCCGCAGATGCAGCGGCTGAGCAGCCAAACCAAGCGCCAGGCCCTGTTGGCTCTCTCGCGTTGTTTGCTGGATCGCTCCGATCTGCTGCTGGAGGCCAATACCCTCGACCTGGAAAGCTGCCGCGAGCAAACCCTGCCGGAGTGGATCCTCAACGGCCTCAAGCTCACTCCTGAGCGCCTGCAGCGATCCGCCCAGTTGCTTGCTCTCTTGGCCCAACAGCCGGATCCCATCGGTAGCCTGGAGAGGGGGTGCCGTCAGGACAACGGGCTGTTTATTGGCCGCTACCGCGTTCCTTTGGGGCTGATCGCCTTGGTCTACGAGATCTACCCCGAGTTTGCCTTGAATGGCATTGGCATGTGTCTCAAGACGGGCAATGGCGTGATTCTGGCCGGCAGCGGCCCTATCCAGAAAACCCATCAGGCCCTGGTCAACCTGTTGGCAGAGACCGCCTACGAGCACGGGATCCCGGAAGGGGCCATTCAAACCCTGCCCGTCCAAGACCAAACGGCCGATCCTCAGGCCGATTCCCCACTGTTGCTGTTGTTGCAGCAAACCCGCTACGTGGATCTGGTGATCCCCTGCGGTCGCCCCGGCTGGGTGGAGTTCCTGTTGCAGGCCAGCAAAGTGCCGACTCTGGTCACCCATCTGGGGTACGGCCACATCTACGTGGATCGCACGGCTCCCTGGCCTTTGGTCAAGTCAGTTGTGTTGGATCCCCTGGCCCAGTATGGCGCGGAAGGGATCCCGATTTATCAGCCCCTCACCCTTTGGCTGCTGATCCACACCGATTGGTCCGCCAATCATCTGACCGCCCTGATTGAAGACTTGCTGGGTCAAGGGATCGATATACAGGCAGCAGCCCCTATTCTGGAGCGATTCCCCCAGCTTCACCCGCTTGGGGAGGGCTTTGACTCCACAGAACAGCCTCATCTGCGCCTACAGCCCGTTGCCGACCTGACGGAGGCGATCGCCTGGATCAACAAAAATGGCTGTCGTCAATCGGAGACGATCCTCACCGATAGCCAATCGGCAGCCCAGCGCTTTCTCCAGGAGGTGGATGCCGCCCTGATCCACCTCAACACGTCCCCCCTCTCGGCAGGCCGGGGAGCCGGGATCCCCACCTTGGGAGCGTTTCGCGACCTGTCTTTGGGCATTTCCACCCAGCGGCTGCACGTGCGCGGGCCCATTGACCTGGAAGCTTTGACAACAGTGAAGGTGGTGGCTCAGGGTGGCCTGTAGCGGGGAAAAGTTGGGATCCCGAACTGCCGTTCTCCCCAAAAGCCAGGAGATGGCGTGAGACTAGAAAGGGAGGGATGCCGGCCCGGTCGTCCGACGTCCAACCCAGCCCAACAGACGGGGGAGAACTCCTTTGGGGATTGACCTGCGCAGTTATGTGTTTTTGGATCGGCTCCAGCCCCAGTACGCGGCCTACCTGGGCACGGTGGCCCAGGGCTTTTTGCCCCTGCCAGGGGATACTTCCCTCTGGGTCGAGATTTCCCCCGGCATCGAGATCAACCGCGTCATGGACATCGCCCTCAAAGCCACTTCGGTGAGGCCTGGGCTGCAGGTGGTGGAGCGCCTCTACGGCCTTTTGGAGGTACACTCCAGCAATCAGGGGGATACCCGCACGGCTGGCCGCGCCATTCTATCTGCTCTGGGGGTGAGCGAACAGGAGCGCCTCAAGCCGCGCATCATCTCCAGCCAGATCATCCGCAACATCGATCCCCACCAAACCCAGTTGATCAATCGTTTCCGCCGCGGCCAAATGCTGTTGGCCGGCCAAACCCTCTACATCCTGGAGGTGCAGCCGGCAGGCTATGCCCCCCTGGCCGCCAACGAGGCAGAAAAATCGGCCCGGATCAACATCCTCGAGGTGATGCCCTTTGGCAGCTTTGGCCGCGTGTACCTGGGCGGGGAAGAGCAAGATATTCTGGCCGCCTGCCGCGCTGCCGAAGCCATTTTGGCGGGGGTTTCCGGTCGGGATCCCCTTCTGTTGCCCGAGGAGGTGTAGTCGATGGCAGAATCGGATCCCAAGTCTTCGCCCAAAGCCAGCTTGCCCCAGGATCCGATGGCGGATCGGGTGAGGCTGCTCACGGAGCTGGCCGCTCCCTATCGGAGTTTGCGGCGCTTCATCTACCTGGCGGTGGGATTCTCGGCCACCATCGGGGCATTTGTATTTTTCTTCCGGGCCTTGGCGGGGCGAGATCTGGAGACCACCCTGCCCAGCTTGGCGCTGCAGTTGGGGATCCTGGCCGGCGCCCTCGGCCTGAACAGGCTGGAAAACCGTTCCCAGCAAAAGCTGGTCAGACAGGTGAAGCAGCGCTTGGGCATCCGACAAGACCGCTAGCCCGGCTCTAAAAATCCCAGTTCTCTGGGCCGGGATCGGAGTCGTCCTCCGCGTCGGCGCTGGGCAGATAACGGCGCTCCCTTGCCGGGGCTTCCTGGGGCCATTTTTGAACTATTTGGATGGCCAGAAAGGCAACCAAGGCAACCAAGACCGCCAAGGTGAGCAGCGGAATCGCCAGGATCACCACCGCGCCCAACACGTAGATGGCCACCTTGGGCAAGGAGGGATCCACCCTCCAGCCGCGGCGGTACACCCACTCGGTGAGCTGCCGATCCCATTGGCGCAGGCGAGGGACGTTCTCTGCGTAGATCTCCTGGAGGATATCGGCCAAAACAGGCCCCAGGCGGCGCATCTGGCCTTGGGTTTGCCTTCTCCAATTCCGCAGCGAGCGTCCCATTGATAGGATCCCTTGCCCTGGTCTTTCTCAGGCGATCCTAGCCCAACGGGAACAACGGCTCCGGGGCCCTTATGACAGCCGTTCCGCTAGCCCAATCCTGTAAATTTGTTTGAACATTTGGATCGGAGCTTGGGGTGTCTTGGCAGGACTACAGTACACTGAGGGCACTTGCGCAGCGATGTTGCTGCCACGCCGATTGGTCAATCTTTTTTAACTTTTCAACCTGCTCGACTGGAGAACGCTAATGGCTCACTCGGTCAAGATCTACGACACCTGCATCGGCTGCACTCAGTGTGTGCGAGCTTGTCCCACCGACGTGTTGGAGATGGTGCCCTGGAAAGGGAACAACAAAGCCGGGATGATCGCGGCCTCTCCCCGCACCGAAGACTGTGTTGGCTGCAAACGCTGCGAAACTGCCTGCCCCACGGATTTCTTGAGCATCCGGGTCTATCTCGGCCCCGAAACCACCCGCAGCATGGGCTTGGCCTACTAAGGGGTTGGGGGTACTTCTACCGGATTGATTCGGAGGGGAGGGATTCCTCCCCTTCTTCACGCTGCAGGTAGAGGCGGTGCTGGCGGATGTAGTGCTCCACGGCAGGGGGCACCAGGTAGCGAATGGATCCCCCCTTTTGGATTTGCCGCCGCAAGTAGGTGGAAGAGAGGGTCAAGGTAGGGGCTTCCAGGATTTCCGCCTGGATGGGCAACTGTTGGGCCACCAACCGCAACACCTGGGCGGCATCGCCGGCATCCACCCGTGGGGCGACAATCCAGTGGCAGAGGCGGGCCAATTCTTCGGCTCGATACCACTGGGGCAGATCCCGCAGGGCATCCACGCCGAGGATCCAGTACCACTGGGTATTGGGTTGCTCCTGGATAAGGCTGCGCAGCGTCTCAATGGTGTAGGAGCGCCCCGGACGGCGGATCTCCAGCTCTGAGCAGGCGAAGCGCTGGTGGTCGGCAATGGCCAGTTTGACCATAGCCAAGCGGTCGGCTTTGCTGGCGCCGGCGGCCAGGGGCTTGTGGGGGGGATCCCCTGCCGGCATCCACAGCACCTGATCCAGGTCAAACTGCCAAAGGGCTTGTTCCGCCATGATCAAATGGCCGTGATGTACAGGGTTAAAGGTGCCGCCCAGGATGCCGATGCGGGGCTGCTTGCGGACAGAGGGGCTCATGGCTGGCGGCTGAGGTAGGTGATGGCATCCCGCAGCCACTCTTCCGTTGGGCGAGGCTGGGAGGGCAAAGCTTGCAGGGCCGCCTGAATTTCTTGAGCGCTGTAGCCCAGGGCCAGCAAGGCCATTTCCACCTCTTCCCGGATGGGCATGGGCGGCCCGCCGGCCAGGGGGCGATCTGCGTTCTCCAAACCTTGTCGCCAGTGGGCCAGCTTGGTTTTCAGCTCCAAGGCCAGCCGCTGGGCCGTTTTGTGACCTACCCCTGGTGCGAGGGAAAGTAGGCGCACGTTTTCGGTCACCACTGCCTGAACCAGCTCCGGCAGGCCAAAGGTATTCAGCAGAGCCAAACCCAGAGCCGGCCCTACCCCCGCAACTTTGATGAGCTCCACAAACAAATCGCGCTCGGCTGGCGAGCCAAACCCGTACAACACCAGCTCGGTCTCTCGCACCACCAAGTGGGTAAACACCCGCACGGGCTCTCCGATGGGGGGCAGTTGCTTGAGAAAACGCGCCGGGGCCTTGACCCGATAGCCGATCCCCTGCACCTCAACGGTGAGGCTGCTGCGCTCTCCCCATTCGATGGCGACGAGGTGGCCGCTCAAAAAGGCGATCATGCTGCAAGTCCAATCCGTGTTTAGGATACTCTGCGCGGCTACAGCTCCAGAGTCGGCTGAGCAGAATTTAAAAGAATCTAGAATAAGAAAAGCTTACAAGCGACTTCTATGGCTTCAACATCGGCATCGGCCACTCCCATTTCGGCGCGGTGGACTTGGCGAGGGCAGTCGGTTCATTATGTCAAACAAGGCGAGCAGGGTCAGCCTTTGCTCTTGGTGCACGGCTTTGGGGCCTCCACCGACCACTGGCGCAAAAACATTCCCGAATTGGCGCAACACTATCAGGTGTATGCCATCGATTTGCTGGGTTTCGGTCGCTCCGCCAAGCCCAACTGGGACTACCGCACCGAAATCTGGCGGGATCAACTGCGGGACTTTTGCCAACAGGTGATCCGTCGGCCCGTGGTGGGGATCGGCAACTCCCTGGGCGGCTATGTGGTGCTCAGTCTGGCGGCGGAGTGGCCGGAGTGGGTGCGGGGCGTGGTGCTCTTGAATGGGGCAGGGGGGTTCTCCACGCTCAAAGGATCCCCGAGCGGCTGGCGGCAATGGCTGGGCGGATTGGTGGGCTGGGGCCTGCGGCAGCGCCTGGTATCTTACTTGCTGTTTCAGTACTTGCGACAGCCGCACGTGATCCGGGCCAAGCTGAAGCAGGTCTACTACGACCCGGCGGCGGTGACAGACCAACTGGTGGAAGACATCCACCGCCCCACGCGGGATCCGGGGGCTGCCGATGTGTTTGTAGCCTTGATGCGGGGCGGGCAGAAGGGACGCTACGTGGATGAGCTGCTGCGCAGCTTGGTGCGCCCGCTGTTGTTGATCTGGGGAGAACGGGATCCCTGGATGCGGGCCCGCGAGCGCTCTAAGCTCTACCGGGCTCACTACCCTCAGGCGGTGGAATACTTCCTGGAGGCCGGCCACTGCCCTCACGATGAGCGCCCCGAACAGGTCAATGCCCTGATCCACCAGTGGATCGAGACGGGGATCCCGGCCACCACCTCTCCCCCCATTTCCAAAGCTGCCCCCACGTCAGAACTCCATCCTTAGCCGTTGTCCAACGGTTCCTCTTGGGGATCCCCTTCCAGGCCGATGGCGTACTTGGACCATTCTCGGTGGGAACCACTGTCAACCGCTTTGGAGATTTCAAAGTAGAGGGTGCTGTGGGGACGGCGGGGTTGGCGCAGCAGGGGCATACCGGCTTCGCGGGGGGTGCGGTTGCCCTTTTTTACGTTGCAGCGCACACAGGCGCTGACCACGTTCTCCCAAGTATCTCCACCGCCGCGGGAGCGCGGGATCACGTGATCAAGGGTGAGGTCTTCGCCGTAGCAACCGCAGTACTGACAGCGGTGCCCATCCCGGTAGAGGACGTTGCGGCGCGTGAGCGGGATCTCCTTGTGGGGAACGTGGACATAGTGGCGCAGACGAATGACAGTGGGCAAAGGAATGTTGCCGTACACCACTCGACCGTTGTGCTCGATTTGCTCGGCCTTGCCCTTGAGCAGCAGAACAACCGCCCTGCGCCAACTGGTGATGTTGAGCGGCTCGTAGGAGGCATTCAAAACCAAAACCTTGCCCATAGTGCTACGCACCGCTGACGAGATCCCCAAGCCAAGCCGGAAGGCGCCAGACCCCTGAAGTTATGCAAAATGTTAACACAGCTTTAGATTTAGGCGCTTGTTGATGAAGCTGAAAGTGGGAGATTCAACCCAACAGCAGGATCTGCTCCAAAAAGGAAACCCAGGCAGGCGCTGGCTGATGGGGCTGGCCATTCTGCTACTTTGCCTGGGATCCCCCAACCGCTGGCTGCATTGGTTTCCGGGGGCGCTGCTGGGCCTAGCCCCGCTGTTTGACTTGTGCGAACAACAGCAAGGGTGGGCGCGGTGGCGTTTGGCCTATGGCCTTTGGTTTTGGGTTTGCCTGTATGCCTTCTGGGTGGATCCCTTCTCAGTCAAGGTGCTGAGCGCCTGGGAGATCTTGGGGGGCGTGGTGGTGGCCCCCCTGATCCCCCTTTTCTTTACCACTGCTACGCTCCTGAGTTTGCATCTGAGTCATCCCCTGCCGCCTTGGGCGCGTCCGCTGGGCTTGGCCACGGTCTGGACAGGTTTGGATGGGCTGTTGGGCTTGCTCTGGTGGCCTATTCCCTTTCATTGGGGCTCCCTGTTGTTCGATTGGCCCCTTGCCATCCAGGTGGCCGATATCACAGGCATCTGGGGGGTTACCTTTTTTGCTGTGTTTGTCAATGGGGTGCTTTGGCAGATGGCCAGGCAGATGGCCCGAGGATCCCTGAGAACCTGCTTGGATGAGCTGCTCAGGAACAGGGATTTCTGGAGTACGCTCGCCTGGGGCCTGGGGTTGACGGGGCTGGTCTTGGCTTATGGAAGCGTGCGCCTGGCCTACTTCGATGCTTTGGCCAGGGATCCCGGCTTTCGGGTGGCGGCGGTGCAGCAGGTGGCTTGGTTGGAAGCCGATCGCAGTTGGGACTACCGCAGGGAGCGCTACCGGGAGCTGCATCAACTTTCTGCCCAGGGGGTGGCCGCCGGCGCACAATTGGTGATTTGGCCGGAGGGGGCGCTGCGGGCGCGGCTGCTGAATACCGCCCTGGAACCTTATGTGATCGAGCCGATGCAAGCGATTCTGCCGCCAGAAGGCGCTTTGATTACGGGGGCAACAGAGCCGGATCCCCGCACAGCCCATCTGCCGGAGGAGCAGCAGCGATTGTTGAACATGGCCCTGTTGTTCGACGCCCAGGGCAGCTTGCTGGATGGGTTTGGCAAGCAGTGGATCTTTCCCTATTTCGAGTCGGGGCGCTATGTGCCCTCGCCGGATGGCTATCGGCCTTTGGCCGGGGGCGAGCTTTTCGGGCCTTTGGGGGTGATGATCTGCCTGGAGAGCGTGCTGCCTGCGCCCAGCCGCGCTCTAACCCGTCATGGCGCCGAGTCTTTGATCGTGATTTCGGATGATAGCTGGTTTGGCAATAGCCACTGGCCGATGCTGCACGGCAAGCTCTCGGTTTTCCGGGCTGTGGAAAACCGGCGTAGCATGGTGTTTGTCAACAACACCGGCGGCAACCTGGTGGTGGATCCCTCAGGTCGGCTCCAGCAGGTCGGCCCCATCTTTCAGCGGGGGGTGATCACGGGAGAGGTAAGGCGGCGTTCTGAGACCACCTTCTACAGCCGCACGGGGGATTGGTTGGTGTGGCTGACGCTGGGGCTATCTCTGGGGTTGTGGCGCCGGGGATCCCGAGTAAGGCAAGGATGAGGTAAGATCAGTAAGCTTGCCCAGGATCAAGATCGGGATTGCTTGCTCCGGAGTGGCGGGTTCCCCCATCGAATCAACCGTTGCTGATGTAGCTCAGTCGGTAGAGCAGCTCACTCGTAATGAGCAGGTCATCGGTTCGAGTCCGATCATCAGCTTTCTGGATTGAGCACCTTGGAGCGCCTCAAACTTCTGCTCTATCCCCACCCGCCCATTGTCGGCGCCTACAGTTGTGGGGGGCACCAGAAAAGATTGCGGCTAGAGACCCCCAAGGAATGGAGAATATCCCTCATGATCCCTGTGCAGTACTTCCAATGCTCGGGATCTGCACACATGCGGTCGGGGTTAAACTCCAAGTTGTAATGGATAACATTGGGGATCCCTACAAACTCATCGGAAGACTGAAGGGAAATAACCAGCAACAAGAAAGGCTTGCCCCTGCGCTTAGCCGCCAGCTTATCTACCAAGTCAACAACAGCCTCTCGCCGGCAACCGCCTGTGCGCACGAACAAAACTTTATCGGCCTTTTCCAAGACATACAGAAAGCGCTTGGCGCGAGCTGTATAACGAGTCCGCATCCGCTCGTGGATTGGATTCATATTCTGCAGTGGATCTTCCCCTTCTTCCACCTCATGGCCGAAAGAAAGACCTGTCCACTTGCTGTGATAAATTCGCCTGTCTTCAGGGCTGTAGTGCAAATATTGCGGATCCCACATGCCCTGAAACTCGTGCTGGATCATATCGGCCACATCGGCCAAGTTGCTGGTGCGGGTCAGATCAAAAGGAAATGCAGGCCCGTCATATTCCAACTTGTAGAGCAGCATTCGCACCGCACAGCGATCCCCCAGGGGAACAACAGCAACGCGATGAATATCAGATAAGGCGCATGTGTATTCCAATAGCATGACCGAGTTGGGAGCGGCCTTGACCCGGCTTTCCAACCCCCCTTCTCCAATCATCAACGTGCGGAAAGGAGCATCGCGATAGAGGGGATCCTCATAAACCCCTGGTGGCAGAGCTCTGAGGGCAGCCCGCACTTCCTTCCACATGGGGTGGATGTTGTACTCGTGATTGCTCCGATTGATCACGCACAGGCGAGGCCTGGGATCAGAAGAGCCTTTTGAAGATCCACTGAGCTTGAGCAGGATCAGGGATCCATCCTCGAAGATCGTTTCTACTGCTTCTGCGGAAAAGAACTGAGCTATTGGGGAGAAGATGAGGTCGGCATCTGCAGGAATGGAGAGGGTGGTTTGAACCGAACTGTCCTCTTGTATGGAAAGTAAATGTAGGGTCTTGTCTCCTATCCTTGCATCGCTTCTGCCAATATACAGTCCCGGCTGCAGGCGTGATTTTTGGAAAGCAGTTTGCAAAGATTGCCAAGTTGGCGCAAGGGTATAAGGGTAGGGGGTTATATTCACGATGCGAAATTGATCTCTGCCTATTTCTGCAGCTACCCAAAAGCCATTGCCGTCTTCAAAAATGATTCGTTCTGCAGTGGATTGAGCCAGCTTTCCACGAGCCGACAGAACTTGGCCGGGATCCAAGAGCGAGAGATCGATGGCCTCAAACATGACCTGATGCCCCCTGGAATTGGGGTGAGCGGGGTCAAAAGCAAGGTCTGGTTTCCAGCGGCCCTGGCCATTGTCTAGGATGGGCAGCCAATTGAACACAGGGCATCCCCAACCGAGCATCTTTTGCTGAGTTTCCTGCAGAAGCAGATGCTGTTCTGGACCATAGTCGCCGTGAGGATAGACCCCTGCCAAGATGGGCAAAGCGCCTATATTTTGAATCTTCTCAATCAGGCGTCGCAGGCCGTTTTCAAACCGCCTTTGGACGGCACGTCGATGCTCCGGCAGAGCCGTGGCCAAGCCCTCATTTCCCAACGACAAGGCCACAATTACCACGTCCGGTTGTTCGGGAACGACAACTTGATCAAACCGTGCCAGCGTTCGGCTGACCGTAGCCCCCAATTCCGAGAGATTACGCACCCGATGGCCGTAGCGCTCCCGCAAGGCTTTCTGCAACAGCCAGGCCCAACCTCGCAATAGCCAGGCGCTGCACCCCAGGGCAACGGAGCTACCCAAAACAACTATCTTCAGTCCCGGCAAATCTTCAGGCTCAGGCTCAAGAATAGGGGTGGCAAAATAGCCGTAAGGACAGGAAGGGATCCGGCCAAACTCGCCATCTTCCACGATCAAAACTGATGGCAAAGGCTGAGGCTCAAGCGGCACCCAGCGATTCCTATCGGCAGCTTCCCAAATAACTTCGCCATCGGCCTGAACGCGCAGATATCGGTACTCCACTCGAGGGGTCTCTTGAGGCCACTCCCCGGAGGATAGGGGGCCAGAAGTGCCATCTGCCGGGCCTAATGGCAACTCCACCCACCAGAGCGGATAACAAGCGGGATCCGTCTGCAGCCAAACACAGCGGCTCGGATCCCAGGCGCCCAACCGAGGGCTGGATCCCACCAGGGCAATTCGATCACCGGGCTGAGTGGTGGCGCGAACTTGGAAACGATACATTTTTTTGGAAGTTTTTGGAGGAGGGGGAGAGGAACTTCTCCGGACTTGCCGGTAAACAGACATACTCAAGCAGTCGGCTTACTACCCTGCCGGCAACTTGCAAGAGAAAGCAGAGGCTGGGATCCAGTTCCGCCTCATCTGTCTTAGTCCTGACTTTGCTTTTAAAGAGAAATTCTGAAATCCGGAAACAGAAAATGACGGAAAGTCAGAAAAAGAGCCTCGGCTCAAAAGTAAGGCTATTAAGCCAGGATGTTTGCAGTAAAGAGTAGACTGAACTTTAGCCTTAGTTTAACATACTGTCCAAGGATTGTCTGTTTTCTAGAGCACCTTTAGACAGTTTCTGGAGTGCAAGTTTCCAATCGTCGCTGGGGCAAAATCACCTCAAAGGTGGATCCCTGCCCCACCTTGCTCTCAACCCGCACCTGTCCCCGGTGCTGCTCGGCGATGCTTTTGACAATGGCCAGCCCCAAACCTGAGCCCGACCGCCGATTGGGATCCCCGCTGCGGGCCGGATCCACCCGATAGAAACGGTCGAACAGGTGGGGCAGTGCCTGGGGTGGGATCCCCGGCCCGGTATCTTGCACCTGCAGCACCAGTTCTGGGGATCCGGAGCGCAGCCGCTGTTTTAGCCGCACCTGCACCTCGCCGCCGGGGGGGGTGTGGAGAAGGGCGTTTTCGATTAGGTTGGTGAACAGGCGGGCCAGTTGCTCTTCATCCCCCCAAAAGGCAAAGGGATCCCCTCCTGTCTCCTCTGGGGGGGCGGCCATATCCAGCTTTAGACGGATCCCTTTTTGGTTGGCCAAGCCCTGCAACTCTTCCACCACCTGCAGCAGCAGAGCATCCAGGGCACAGCAGCGGGGCTGGAAAGGCACCATGCCGCTGTCGTGGCGGGCCAGAAACAGCAGGTCGTCCACCAGCCGGCCCAGCCGCAGGCACAGCCGCTCCACCATCTGCCAGCGCTGGCGGGTGTCGGCATCCAATTGGGAGTCTGCCAAAGCCACCTGTACCGTGGTCTGGATGCTGGCCAAGGGGCTGCGCAGCTCGTGGGAGGCATCGGCGGTAAATTGCTTGAGCTGCTGGTAAGACTGGCGGATGGGCTGCATGGCCAAACCGGAGAGCAGCCAGCCGATTCCTCCTACACAGGCCAAACTGGCCGCTACCCAGAGGCTGAGATCCCGAATGAGCTGGCGTGTCGGCTTGCTCACCTCAAACCAGGGGTGGCTGACCCGCAAATACCCCAGCAGCTTCCCACTGGCCAGGATCGGCTCGGTGAACTGGCGCAGCCAATACCCAGGCGCGATGCGGGCGGTGTGCAGGGATCCCTCCGTCAGCAGGGGGGCAGGGATGCCGCCGGGCACGGTGGACCAGATGAGGGATCCCTGGGGATCAAACCACTCCAGGTCGATGTGGTCGTCTGCTAGGGTGCTGGGATCATCCCGAAAGCTGGCTTCCAAGCTGTGGCGGGCCTGCTGCGGGTCCAAGAGGCTCTCGTCCACCACCAGGGAGCGCTCGACAATTTCCACCACATGGCCCAGCGTGTCGTCCACCCGCTCAATCAGGGTTGACTGCACATACCAGTAGAAGCTGCCGGCAAACAGCAACAAAAACACCCCCGTTACCACCGTGTACCAGAGGGCCAGCCACCGCCGCGTTGCCTGGAACATGGGGTTGCACGGGAAGGGGAGAGGTTAGCTGTGGACACGAGGCTCGGGGTGAAGGGTGGAGAGGATCTCGGCTTCCACCTGCAGCAAAGCGTCCAGCCGCTCCTGCACCGGCTCGGCGGGGAACTGTTCTAGCGCCAGATCCAAATACAACTGCCAGTGCCGCTCTTCAGCCGCCGCCAGCCAGAGGTAAAACTGCCGCAGCTCCGGGTCGGGGACGTGGATCCCCAGCAGGCCTAGGCGTTCGTGGCTGCGGGCCTCGATGATGGCGGCCACTAGCAGTGCATCCAAGAGATGCTCCGGCTCGGAGCGGCGTAGGTGCTGGTTGAGGCGGCTGGCATAGGGAGCAGCCGAGAGGGGCCTGATCGGGATCCCCAGCCGTTGCAGGTGCCGGTGAACCCGCTCAAAGTGCTGCAGCTCCTCCCGCGCCAGTGGTGAAAGGGCTTCCACCAGCCGCCCGTTGGCCGGGTAGCGAAACAGCAAACTGAGGGCATTGCCCGCTGCTTTCTTCTCGCAGTTGGCGTGATCTAGCAAAATCAGGTCGAGGTGGCGAATGGCCTGCTCGATCCAGGCCGCGGAAGTTGGCGAGGCCAGTTGTAGCGTCGGCACAGGGTCAGAAGAGGTTGCAGGGATCAACAGCTTCCAAGTTGACCCATCCCGCCCGCTGCGGGAGCAGGGAACGGAACTGGGTCAATCGGATCTTAGCCTTGCCAGCGTACCCCTTTCTGCTAACTCCTAGATCCCGTCTGATGCTCTGGCAGCAGTTGTCCTTATCCCCGGCCCCTCTCCCAGAGAGAGTCAGCCCAAGCGCTCCGCGCCGCTCACGCGACCACCCCCAGCCCCTCTCCCAGAGGGAGTCAGCCCTCACCCCCAGCCCCTCTCCCAGAGGGAGAGGGGAGTTGCACTGCTGCCGAGCACAACTTTATTGCCTTGCTTGGGTCTTGCGGGGCTTTTTTAGTGATTCAAAGCCAAGGTTTTCCCTGCTACGACTGCTGCCATCTCCTGCAACAGATCCTCGGTCTCCTCCCAGCCGATGCAGCCGTCGGTGATGGAAACGCCGTACTTGAGTGGTGCCCCTTCCTGCCAGGTTTGCTTGCCTGGGTTGAGGTTGCTCTCCAGCATCAGCCCCATCAAGGCCCGCTGCCCTGCTTGGTACTGCCGCAGCACTGCCCGACAGACGGCTCCCTGCTGGCGGTAGTCTTTGTGGGAGTTGTCGTGGGAGCAGTCCACCATCACCGAGCGCGGGATCCCTTGATCCTTCATCAGCAGCGCCGCCCGCGCCACATCTTCCGGGCCGTAGTTGGTCTTGCCGCCGCCGCCGCGCAACACAATGTGCCGGTCTGGGTTGCCGGTGGTTTTCACCAGGGCCGTCATGCCGTCTTGGCCGATGCCCAGAAAACTGTGGGGGTGACTGGCGGAGAGAATGGCGTTGAGGGCAATTTCCAGCCGCCCGTCGGTGCCATTTTTGAAGCCCACGGGCATAGAGAGGCCACTGGCCATTTCCCGGTGGGTCTGGCTTTCGATGGTTCGGGCGCCGATGGCCGCCCAGCTCACCAGGTCTGCGGTGTATTGGGGAGTTACCGGATCCAACATTTCTGTGGCACAGGGCAAGCCCAGCTCGTTGATCTGCAATAGGATGGAACGGGCCAGTTGCAAGCCAGTGGCAATATCGCAGGAGCCGTCCAGGTGGGGATCATTAATGAGGCCCTTCCAGCCCACTGTGGTGCGCGGCTTCTCAAAATAGGTGCGCATCACAATCACCAGGTGCTCGCGGGTTCGATCGGCCACCCGCTTGAGGCGGTGGGCATACTCCAAGGCCGCTTCGGGATCGTGGATGGAACAGGGGCCGACAATCACCACCAAGCGATGGAGATCCCGCCCGTGGATGATGTCGCGGATGGCTTGCCGCGTGGAGAGCACCACTTGGGCTGCCGTTTCCGTCAGCGGCAGCTTGGCCTTGACAGCAGCAGGGGCAATCAAGGGAGTCACCTCTTGGATGTTGCAGTTGTCGGTTTGGGGGGGCATAGAACTGTCCTTCATCGTGGGCAAGATTGTGTGCAAGGGATGGGAAGTGAGGGAATGGAGCATCGAGCCATCAAAAAAGCCCTGGCACTGGGCTCAGGGCTTCAGGACTGACTCGGGTAAACCTAGGCTCTATAGTTTACGCGCCACCCTTCCGCCCTGGTCGTTGCCAGGGAAAGCTAAAGTAGCCAAAAAAGGGAGCGCGCCAGGTCATCTTCAGGGGAAGGAACTCGGAATCTGTACGAGATGAGTATAGCGGAAGTATACCCAAAAAGAAACTGGATTTACCAAGACGGGTTCAGGTTCTGGGTCGCTCCCAGGGTTCCCAGGCGCAGCCCAGAGGACGGTTTTCTCCCACCCAGATCAAGAAGCTTGCCCGCTCCGTAGCCATCACTCTGCGACGCTGTTGCAAGCGGGGCGAGGAGAAAAGCTTCAGGGCGGTGAGGGACTTCTTTCCGCTGCCTCAGCCCGACAAGGTCGCAGCGGCGAAAGCCCCGCAAGCCCGGTGGAAATCAAGAAAGTCAGCAGAACTCTGGGCTTCTGTCCTAGGAAACAGTTTTCAGAAGGATCTAGCCCGGACGGCAGCCGCTTCCTGGATTACCTCGTCTCCAGGCTGTAGCCCACTGTGGATCTCCACCTGATCCCCATAGCGGGATCCCACCACCACGGGCGTAAACAGCGGCTTGCCGTCCACCAGCCGGTACACGCCCGTAAGGCCGAACTGTTCTACCAGGCTTGCTTGGGGCAGGAGCAGGGCTTGGCGGGTTTCTCCTGCCAACTTCAGACGGCCCAGCATGCCCGGCATTGCTCCGGGGAGCGGGGGAATCTCCACCTTCACCTCCACCGTTCTTGAGCTGGGGTCGGCGCTGGGGATGATTTGGCGGATGGTTCCCTCCACGGTTTGGTTGAGGCTGTCGATGCTGATGGGCACCGCTTGTCCCACCCGGATTTGGCCGGCCAGGGATTCGGGCAAGGCCACGGAAAACCGCAGCCGCTCGCTGCTTTCTAGCTCCACAATCGGCTGGCCCGGCCCCGCCAAAGCCCCTACCTCCACATACTTGCGGGTGACAACGCCGGCAAAGGGGGCAACCAGGGTTCCGTAGGCAAGGTTGGCTTGGGTTTGCGCCACCCCTGCCTGGGCCTGGGCCATGGCTGCCTGCACCTCAGGGATCCGGCTTTCCGCCTGGGCAAGCTGGGCCCGTGCTTGGGTCAATCCCTGTTCGGCCTGCTGGATCCCGGCCTCGAGCTGGGCCAGGCGGCCCAGGAGCACGGCTACCCGCGTATTGGCCTGATCCACCTGGGCTTGGGCCACGGCTCCTTCGGCGTGCAGCTTCTGCATCCGCTCTTGGTGCAAACGGGCCTCCTGCAGCTCCGCTTCCGCCTGCTGCTTCTGGGCTTGCACCTGGCGCAAGGCTTCTTCCGCTCCCCTCACCCCCGCCTGGGCGGCCAGAAGGCCTGCTTGGGCCTGCTGCAGTTGCGCCTCAGCCTGTTGCCGCTGGGCTTGGGCCTGTTGCTGGGCGGCTTGCACATCGCTGATATCCAGGCGGGCAATCAGGGATCCAGCCGCCACCCGCTGCCCCTCCTGAACCGGCAGCTCCACGACTCGGCCCACGATGCGGCTGCTGAGGGGGGTGCGCTCCACGGCCTCTAGGCTGCCCACCAGGATCCGCTCTTGGCTGATTTCCCGTGGCTTGACCTCCAGCGTGGTCAGCGGGGCGGCCTCGGTGGCTTCCAGGGATCCTGTCCCGCCGACGCGACCGGCAACCTCCAAAGCTGCCCCCCCTTGGCCGGGCCGGCCTTGGGATCTCAGCAGCCAGCCGCCCAGCCCCCCTAGCGAGAGGAAGAGCAGCGCCCAGCCCAGGTGGCCCCAGCTCCAGCCGGAAAACGTTTGTTGTTGCAACCTGCCGACTTGAGTTTTCATAGCGCAAGTGTCCGGCGTAACTTGAGCGTGACGAGAAAATCGGAACTTTTCTAAGGGGAGACCAAATCTCCCAATGGCTTGGAGATGGGCTCTATCAGAGAGAGCCCCACCCCCTGCAAACTGAGGCGCTCAAACCAAGGCACCGCCCACCCCCAGCGCATCTTGGCCAGGAAATAGTGCTCAAAGGCGGACTTGAGCCAACTGACCCATGGCCCTTGTACGGCCAGGGCGCGGCGGCGGCGCCCCAGCACCGGCAAGACAGGATCCGCCAAAAAGAGAATGCCCGTATCGCCGAAGTCGGCAAAGCAGATGGCTTCCAGCGTCGGGCTCACGGGTTCCCCCCGCAGGGCTCCCAGGCGCAGGGCGATATTGTGCGCCACTGCCATCCCCATCGCCTCGGTCATCTGGCCGGTTTTGGGCACTCCCACCGGCAAAGGGGTTGTCTCGGAAGGGGCTAGCTGGGTCACCACGCCCACCGCATAGAAGCTATCGAAGTCGGGATGCTGGTAGGTGGAAGTTACCGGCAGGAAACCGCGGGCGTCCGTCAGGCCGGGGACTTCCCGCAGGAACTGGGCTCCCCGGAAGGGCGGCAGCAGCATGGCGTAGGCAAAAGGGATCCGCTCCCCTTCTGCCAGCACGATTTCCCCCTCTTCGACACGGGCAATGGCAGTATTGGCCAAAACCCGGATCTGCCGCTGGGCCAGCAGCCGTTTCACCAGCTCCTCGGCCCCCGCCATGCCGCCAATCCCGAAATGGCCAGCATAGGGCTCCGGCGTGATGAAGGTGATGGGCACCTGCTCCCGCAGCCCTCTTTTTCGCAACTGCCCCTCGGCCAGCAAGACAAACTCATAGGCCGGCCCAAAACAACTGGCCCCCGGCACCGCCCCCACCACCAGCGGCCCCGGCTGGCGGAGAAACTCTGCCCACGCCTTCTGAGCTAGCAAAGCATGGTGCGGCGTGCACACCGACTGGGTAAACCCCTGTTCCGGCCCCAGACCTGGGATGGCGTCCAAGGCCAACTCCGCTCCCGTGGCCACCACCAAGTAGTCGTAGGCCAGAGGCTCCCCGTTAACCCGCAGGGTGCGCTTTGGCGGCTGCAAGTCGGTTACCGTGCCCTGGATAAATTCAATCCCCTTCCTCTCCAGCCGCTGCGGCAGCTCCACCTGAATGTCCGCCAGCCGCTTCAGGCCCAGCGCCACCCACGGCAGAGAAGGGGTAAACGTAAACTTTGGAGTATTGCTGACTACAGTTACCTGGTGGGATCCCTGCGGCAAAAGATGCCGCAGCTCGTAGGCAGTAGGCAGCCCTCCCAGCCCAGCCCCAATGATGACGACGCGAGCCATAGAAAATGCCCCCTCTTTTCTGAACTTGATGAAAAAAACCTGCGGCCAGAAGCCGATCCCAAGAGCGCCCTCCTTCACACCCACCAGGGCAGACTCCCCGTTCGCGGATCGACATCCAACCAGGGAGAGAGCCAGATCCACCCCTCCCGCACCTCCACCCGCACCAGTTTCAGAGGCAGCGCTGCCGGCCCTCGAATCACCGAGCCATCAGCCGCATAGCGGGATCCGTGACAAGGACACTGGAACTCTTCGGCCAGCGGGTTCCACGGGAAGGTGCAGCCCAGGTGGGTACAGTTGTTCACCAGCCCTTGCTCGTCCAGCTTCCCCCCCTCCCTAACGGTAAGGTAGGTGGGCTCCCCCGCCAGACCCGCCACCAGCGCCCGCGTCCCAGACGGCTCTGCCAAGATCTGCTCCGCCGGGATCGGGTTCCCCAGTTTGTCTTTGGCCAGGGCCGATCCATTGGCGGATCCCTCCGCCGGCGGGATGAGATAGCGGCCCAGCGGGTAGAGCACCGAACCCGCCACCGCCGCCAGCGCCGAGCCGGTCAGGAAGTTGAGAAAACGGCGCCGCGACAGCGGCGGCTCTTCAAACGGAACCAGGGCGGCGTCCATAGAAATTAAACTCCTTTGCAACCTTCTCCTATCATTATCATTATTTTGGCAAACTATATAACTATATGTCGATAGAAAGATAATACAGAGTCCCCTTCCTCTCCCTGGGACAAGGGGCTATTGAGGAGATTCCTCCTCTTCGGGAATGAACACGGCGTACATGCCCCGCAGGTCTCCCACCTTGAAGTCGTAGGCCCGGTCTTGGGGGTACTTGCTGACAATGAAGGCCGGTCGCGAGTCCTTGGGCCCATGACAGGCCAGGCAGCTAGCCTCGACGTTGATGCGGCGGTAGTAGCGAATGCCCCTCTGGCCAGCCAGCACTTCCCGCTCCCAAAAGCCAATGAGCTCCGGATCCCGCTGGAAACGGGCCAGGGCCATCGTGGCGTGTAGATTGTCGGGGGCGTGCTCCGGGTTACGGTACTTTTGGGCAATTTGCTTAACTTGCCAGCCATTTTCTTGGGCCAGGGCCTGCGCCTGCACCGCCACAGGGCGACAAACCTGTTTGAAGGTCTCGGCATCCACCCCCGCAGGTGGGGATCCGGCCAAGCTGGCCGCCAGGCCGTGCCGCAGTTGATCCAGGTATTCTACGGACTCCACCGCTTTGGCCAGTTGGGCGGGATCCGGCTGGGCCAAGGCTGCGGCAGCGCCCCAGCCCAAGCTGCCTAAGGCCACCGCCAGCAAGAGCCATCTTCTCAGGTATGTCCACATCGTCTTGTCTCCTTCTCGAAGGGTGGATGTCAAAAAGTTTCTCTACGGGTGGGATGGCTGGTGCTCCAGAGCCGGCTTGGCTTTGGCAAGGCGGATTTGCTCCCCGTAGAACCAGATGGGAATGACCACCAGGGTCAGAGCCGAAGAGGTCAACATCCCCGTCAACAGCGTCCAGGCCAAGCCTGACCACACCGGGTCGGACAAGATGGGTACCGTGCCCAGCATGGTGGTGATGCTGGTCAGCAAAATCGGACGGAAACGAACGGCCCCGGCTGCCACAAGGGCTTTCTCCAGGCTGACTCCCTGCGCCCGCTGGTCGGCGATAAACTCCAGCAAGACGATGGCGTTGCGCACCACGATCCCCGCCAAGGCGATCACCCCAATCATGGCCGTGGCGCTGAAGTACACTCCGTTGAGGCTAAAGCCCACCAGGATGCCGATAAGGGCCAGGGGAATGCTGCCCAAGATGATCAGCGGAACCTTGAAGCTGCGGAACTGGCCCACCAGGATGAGGTAAATCAACAAAATGGCTACCAACATCGCGAGGCCCAGATCCCGGAACACGTCCAGGGTCAGCTTCCATTCCCCATCCCACTGGATCCAAAAGCCCTTGGGGAGGGGATGCCGCCAGAAATAGGCTATTTGATCCAAGACTGCATAGACCGAGGAGCGGCGGGCCATCTCGCCCATTACGTAGGCCACGGGCCGCTGGTCTTTATGGAAGATGGGCTCGTCGGCCACTGTGGGCACCCACTCCACCAGCTCCGACAGGGGAACCAGGGATCCCGTCGGCGTCGGCAGTTGAATGCGGTTGAGATCCTCCAGGCTTTGCCGGGCCGACGGCTCGAGGCGGACATGGATCCCCACGGGTGTCAGCTCCCCAGGCAGTTGCAGGATGCTGACGGTGGATCCCCGCAGGGCCAAGCTCAAGGTCTGGGAGACCTCCGCCGTGGTCAGGCCGACGCGGTTGGCCCGCTCCGGATCCACCTTCAGGGTCAACTGGGGAATGGGGTTTTTCACCGAGTCGTCGATGTCCACCACGCCCTCCGTCTCGCCAAACACCTGGCGCACCTGCTTGGCCAACTGCCGCAGTTGGGCGTAGTCGGGGCCATAGATTTCTGCCAGCAGGGTAGACCGCACGGGCGGCCCAGGTGGATCTTCCACCAGCTTGACGATGGCGTTGTGCCGCTCCGCCACCGCTTGCATAGCAGGCCGTAGGCGCAGCACGATCCCTTCCGAGTCGATCCGACGGGCTTCCGGCTGGCTGAGGTGGACGCGGATGTCGGCCACATCCTCGCCCTCGCGGCGGTAGGATCCCCGCAGCAGGCCGTTGAAGTCCACCGGCGCCCCTGTACCCACGTAGGTTTCAAAGCTAAACACCTCGGGATCCTGCTTGAGCACCTCCTCCAGCTCGCGGGCTACAGCGTCGGTAGCGGCCAGCTCCGTCCCCCGCGGCATATCCAACTGCACTAGGAAGGTGTCCTTGTCCGCCTTGGGCAGCATGCGAAACTTTACCACCTGGGTCAGGGGTAGGAGAAAGCTGGCCAAGAACAGGCCGGTGACCACCCCGATCAGCAGACGCCGCCGGAAGGCCGACTCCAGCAGCGGCTGCATCACGCGGCGGTAGAGCCGATACAGGCGCGTTTCTTCCAGAGCGAGCTGGGGTGGAGAGGCCTCGGTGGAGGACTTGAGGCGAATCCAGCGGGCCGCCAGAAAGGGGGTAACCGTCAGGGCCAGCGTTGTGCTGATGATCATCGCCACCGGCACATTAAAAGGGATCGGCCCCATGTAGGGCCCCATCATCCCCGTGACAAAGCGCATGGGCAGGAAGGCCAAAATGACCGTGATGGTGGAGAGAATAACCGGCACACCCAATTCCTCCACCGCGGCAATCGCCTCCTCCACCTTCTCGCGAAAGTTCATGCCGGGGCGCAGCTCAAAGCGACGGTGGATATTCTCCGTAACGGCGATGGCGTCGTCCACCAAGGTGCCCAGGGCCAGGATCAGGGCAAAGAGGGTGATGCGGTTAATCGTTTGGCCGGCAACCCAGCCCACGCCCAGCGTGCCGGCCAAAGTTAACGGGATTACAAAAGCCACAATGGCCGCCTCCCGCCAGCCCAGGAAGATCAACAACAGGCCCACCACAATGCCGATGGCCTGGAAGAGGCTGTTGTAGAGGTTCCCAACCGCTTTTGAGGCCGTCCGCCCGTCGTTGCGGGTGACGGCAACTTGGATCCCGGGAGGCAACTGCGGCCGCAACTCTTCCAGCCGCCGAAAAATGGCCTTGGCTACGGTGACCGCGTTGGTTCCCGGCTTCTTGGCAATGCCGATGGTGACCGCCGGCTGGGTGATCCACTCTCCCGTCGAGCGGCGGCGCGGATCCGGATAGGGCTCTGTGATGGGCTCGTCGCTGCGGAAGTGGATGCGGGTTAGGGAGGTGCGCTCGGCAAACTCATCCCGCACGCTGGCTACATCTCTGAGATAGACCTCTGGCTTGACCTGAATGGCGGCCACGTCCTCGGCCGAGGCCAGCCGCTGCCCTCCCTCCAGGCGGATCTGCTGGGATCCCACCTCCACTTCTCCCGCCGGCAGTTGCAAGTTTTCGGCGGCAATCTGTTGGGCCACCTGGGTCGGGGAAAGACCATAGCTGGCCAGCCGCTCCGGATCCAAATCCACCCGGATGGTGCGGGGATGCCCCCCCACCAGCGTCAGGTGGGCCGTGTTGGGAAGGCTGCGCAGATCCTCCAGCAGCCGCTCTCCCACCCGCCGTAGCTGATTGTCGGTGTAGTCGGCCCCTGTCAAGGTCAGGGTAACGATGGGAACATCGTCAATGATGACCGGCTGCACCTGATAGCTGGCGCCGGGGGGGAAGAGCTCGGGGTGGCTAAACAGATGGTTTTGCAGCTTAAACAGGCTGTCTTCCCAGTTTTCCCCCACCTCATACTGCACCGTGATCAAGCCGCCAGAGGCCTGGGCCACCGAGTAGATGTGGTCGATCCCTGTCAGCTCCCGTAGCTTCGCTTCCACAGGGGTGATCAGCGTCTTCTCCACGACCTCGGCACTGGCCCCCGGATACCGCAAAACTACATCCGCTGCCGGGACGACAATTTGCGGGTTTTCTTCCTTGGGGGTCAAGGTCGCCGCCAGCAGGCCAAAGATGGCCAGACCCACAATAATCAAGGAAGTAAGCTGGGCGTTGTTGATAAAGTAAGCGGTAACCCGCCCCACCCCTTGGTGCGGCTTCTCCAGCTCTGACATGGGAAAAATCCAGATTGGTTCATGCTTATACTACCATATAGCTATACCTTTATGCATCCATAGCTGCTCTTGCCCGTCTTCCGAAGCCGTCACCTGAGGTAGGCCCAGCAAAGGACGAACTGCTACTCGTGGCTGGGTCTAGGAGGGGATCCTGGCTTGGCAATCCAGTAGCCGCACTGGTGTTCTCCGTTCACCTGCCAGGTGAGGCGCTCCACCCGACAATCGGGCAGGGCGGCGGCAAACATCTCCAGCTCGTGGCCGCAGACGCTGGGAAAGCGCTGGGCAATCTGGGCGATGGCGCAGTGGTGCTCCACCAAGACATATTGCTCGACATACTGCTCAGAGCCTTCTGCTGCAATCGGGGCAGCCAGGTTGGCAGGATAGGGGTAGTACTCCGCCATGTAGCCCTCTGCCTGGCGCAACTGCACCAGGCGCTCCAGCCGCTCGGCCAGGGATCCGGAGCCCATCTGGGCTTGGTACTCCTGGGCTTTGCGCTGCCACTGCTGCTGGAGCAGGGATCCCATCTGTTCGGATCCCAGGGTTTCAGCCAGCGTATTGAGCAGACCGAGGGCAAACTCGTCGTAGCCGGTGGGGAATTGCGCTTCTCCTTGGGGGCTGAGCTGATAGAGGTGCTGGGGGCGGCCCAAACCGCTAGCTTGAGCGACATGGTGGATCAGCCCCTCTGCCTCCAGATCCTTGAGGTGGCGGCGAATGGCCTGGGGAGAAATGCCCAAGTGCTCTGCCAGAGTCTGGGCGGTGGCCTGCCCCGTCTTGCGTAGGTAGATCAAGATAGCCTGCTTGCTGGAAACGGGTTGCGTGAACGGATCGGTGATCTTGCGCGCGCTCTCCACCCTCGCCCTCCTGGTTAGACTGGGTTTACTCGGCTGCCGCTGCCAGCACCGCTACTTTGACAAGGGGATCATTGCTAAAGTAACCTGAGGATTAGTTAAGCAACAACCATGTTGTTTTAATTGGCCATCTGTTTTGCCCCTGTCCCTAACCGAGAGCCATCCATGTCTACGAGCGTCCGCACCCTAATTAGCCAGCCCTACAAGTACGGCTTTGTTACCGACATCGCCTCTGAGTCCATCGGCAAAGGCTTAAATGAGGACATCATTCGGCAAATCTGGGCCAAGAAGGGGGAGCCGGACTTTATGCTGGAGTTCCGGCTGCGGGCCTACCGCCAGTGGCTGAAGATGAGCGAGCCCACCTGGCCGAATGTGACCTACCCGCCCATCGACTACCAGAACATCGTTTACTACTCCGCTCCCAAGGTAAAGGAGAAGAAAAAGAGCCTCGACGAAGTGGATCCCGTGCTGCTGGAAACCTTTGAGAAGCTGGGGATCCCTTTGTCGGAGCAGAAGCGGCTGGCCAATGTGGCGGTGGACGCCATTTTCGACAGCGTCTCGGTGGCCACCACCTTCCGGGAAAAGCTGGCCAAGGAAGGGATCATTTTCTGCTCCATGTCGGAGGCGCTGCGGGAGTACCCTGAGCTGGTGCGCAAGTACCTGGGCACGGTAGTACCCATTGCCGACAACTACTACGCGGCGCTGAACTCGGCAGTGTTTAGCGATGGCTCCTTTGTCTATGTGCCCAAAGGGGTGCGCTGCCCGATGGAGCTGTCCACCTATTTCCGCATCAACAACGGCGAGTCGGGCCAGTTTGAGCGCACCCTGATCATTGCTGACGAGGGATCCTACGTCAGCTACCTGGAAGGCTGCACGGCCCCCATGTTCGACACCAACCAACTGCACGCGGCGGTGGTGGAGCTGATTGCCCTGGACAATGCCGAGATCAAGTACTCGACGGTGCAGAACTGGTATGCCGGCGACGAAAACGGCAAGGGCGGCATCTACAACTTCGTGACCAAACGCGGCCTCTGTCAGGGGGCCAACTCCAAGATCTCCTGGACGCAGGTGGAGACCGGCTCGGCCATCACCTGGAAATATCCGAGCTGCGTGCTGGTGGGGGAAAACTCGGTGGGCGAGTTCTACTCAGTGGCCCTGACCAACCACTACCAGCAGGCCGATACCGGCACCAAGATGATCCACATAGGCCGCAACACCCGCAGCAGAATTATCTCCAAAGGCATCTCGGCGGGGCATTCCAAAAACAGCTATCGCGGCCTGGTGAAAATTGGGCCCAAGGCAGAAGGCGCCCGCAACTTTTCCCAGTGTGATTCCATGTTGATTGGGGATCAGTGCAGCGCCAACACCTTCCCCTACATTGAAGTGCAAAACAACACTGCCAAAGTAGAGCACGAAGCTTCCACTTCCAAAATCGGAGAAGAGCAACTGTTCTACTTCCAGTCGCGCGGCATTTCTGTAGAAGACGCCGTCTCCATGATCATCAGCGGCTTCTGCCGAGAGGTGTTCAACCAATTGCCAATGGAGTTTGCCGTCGAGGCGGATCGGCTGCTGAGCCTGAAGCTAGAGGGATCCGTTGGCTAGATCCCTGGCGAGCGGCTATGCTCGTTGCCAATTGCCGAGCAGCCTGGCGCAGCTCCACCTTGGGGGCGGCGCTGAAGGGGTAGGTCTGTCCGCCAATACTTCGACCCAAGACGAACTTCTGACATGATCCGGGAAAACAGCCCTGTCATTTTATCTATCCGCGATCTCACGGCTGAGATCGACGGTACTCCTATCCTCAAAGGGGTGAACCTGGAAATCCGGGCCGGCGAGATCCACGCCATCATGGGGCCCAATGGCTCCGGGAAAAGCACCTTCTCCAAGATCTTGGCCGGCCACCCCGACTACCGGGTAACAGGGGGCGAGATCCTCTATCTGGGCAAGGATCTCTTGGCAATGGAGCCGGAGGAGCGGGCCTGGGCCGGGATCTTCTTGGCCTTTCAATACCCCATCGAGATTCCGGGGGTGAGCAACTTGGACTTCTTGCGCGCCGCCTACAACGCCCGGCAGAAATATCGGGATCAGCCGGAAATGGATCCCCTCGATTTTGACGACTTGGTGCGGGAAAAACTGAGCATTGTCAAGATGGATCCCGCTTTTTTGGAGCGCTCCGTCAACGAAGGGTTTTCCGGCGGCGAGAAAAAGCGCAACGAGATCCTGCAGATGGCGGTGCTGGAGCCGACGCTGGCTATCTTAGACGAGACGGACTCCGGCCTGGATATCGACGCGCTGCGCGTCGTTGCCCAGGGCATTAACCAACTGGCCAGCCCTGAGAAGGCCATGCTCCTCATTACCCACTACCAGCGCCTGCTGGAGTATGTAACCCCCGACTATGTGCATGTGATGGAAGGGGGGCGCATCGTCCTCAGCGGCGATAAGACTTTGGCGCTGGAGCTGGAAGAGCGGGGCTATGACTGGCTCAAGGAGGAGGTGGGATGAGCGCTGCGGTGCCCAAGTCCTCGGTTCGAGAAAGCGACGCCAGCGGTTTTGGCCGTCCCTTTCTGGAGCACATCCTCCGCCAAATCCCAGAGGTGGAAGATCCCCATACCACCCTGAGACAGCAGGCCCGCGCCCAACTGGCGGAACTGGGGATCCCCACCCCCCGCGAAGAAGACTGGAAATACAGCGACCTCTCGCCGCTGGTGGCCCACACCTTTCGCCTGGCCGGCCCTGGACAGGCAACGCTAGAGAAGGCCGTGCTGGATCCCTGGCTGTGGCCGGAGAGCCGTCACAGCTATGCGGTGTTCGTCAACGGCTACTTTGCTCCCCACCTTTCTGACTTGAGCGGCCTGCCCTCGGCCCTGCGAATTGCTCCCCTAAGCCAGTCGGCTCCTGGATGGTTGCAAACCATCGTCAAGCTCGATGTCTTCAGCGCCCTCAACACTGCCCATCTAGGCGATGGGATCCAGATTGAGCTGCCACCCCAGCAGGAGGTTTTGCCGCCCTTGCACCTGCTCTGGATAACCGTGGCCTCTGAAGGAGAGGCGGTTTTGGCCCAGCCCCGCTGTCTGGTGGCTTTGCAGGCCCACAGCTCCCTCACCCTGATTGAAGATCACCTCTCCTGGGGGGCCGGGATCCCCTTTGGCAACGCCGTCGCCGAGATTGCCCTGGCCGAAGGATCCCGTCTACACCATGTGATCTTGCAGCGGCAGGGATCCCAGGCTTTTCACATCAACCAAACTGCTGTGCGCCAGGGCCGCCACAGCCACTACCGGCTGCAGGCCATCCAGTGGGGATCCCAATTTTCCCGCCACAACCTGGAGCTTGTCCAGGTAGAACCCCAGGCCCACACCCACCTGCAGGGACTGACCCTGCTGAAGGGATCCCAGCACAGCGACACCCACTCCCGCCTGGTGCATCAAGCGCCCCACGGCAGCAGCCGCCAATTGCACAAGTGCATCGTGGACGAGGCGGCCCGTGCGGTCTTCAGCGGGCGCATTTTGGTGAGCCAAGCAGCTCAACTGACAGACGCCGCCCAGACCAACCGCAATCTGCTGTTGAGCCCCAAGGCGCGGGTGGATACGCAGCCACAGTTGGAGATCTTTGCCGACAACGTCAAATGTGCCCACGGGGCCACCGTCAGCCAACTGGAGGCCGAAGAAATCTTCTATTTGCAAAGCCGCGGCATTCCCCAGGCCCAGGCCAGGCAACTCCTCACCTATGCTTTTGCAGCCGAGATCCTCGAAGGGATCCCTTTGGCCCAGCTTCCTTCTCAGGTGGCCTGCCGGTTGGGATCCGATTAATTTGCGATCAATTCGGTTTCTGGTTACAGCTTTTTCCGACTTCATGGGAGTTCTGTAGCCAAGCGAGATCCTTCCTACGCAAGAGATGGATCTACATTGGCTGTAGTAACGCCGGAAAAAGCTGTAGTTGTTGGCTGCTCCCGAAATGGCCATTATCCTCAAGAGTGACCGGGCTTAGGCGTAATGGCTTGACGCGAAATAGATTCGGGAGTTTCCTTATCGATCTTCTATGGTTGCGTTTTCTTGCAAATCTTAGGTTGGAAACGCTCAAACTGCTATACAGAGAGGGTTTCAGCTATTGTCACCACTGAGGAAATAGCCAGAATAAGAGTAGCTATTGACCCAGCAATGGGCGCTACGACAACTTGGTGAATGCACGATGTTTCCCTCTCTGTTGACCCCACGCACAGCCGGCCTACTCCTATCGGGAGCCGCACTGGGCATTCATTGCCAGGCGGCTATGGCCGCCCCTTTTCGCGACACTTTTGGTCACTGGGCCCAAACCTACATTGAGGCTCTCTCCGCTCAAGGGGTGTTGAACGGCTTCCCGGATGGCACCTTCCGTCCCAACGAGCCGGTGACCCGTGCTCAGTTTGCCACCCTCGTCACCACTGCCTTTCGCCTCCGCAACACCTCTGGTGCCTTCATCGGCTTTCGGGATGTGCCCTCCAACCACTGGGCGGCCAGCGCTATCTCCGCGGCGGCAGCCAACAACTTGGTGGCCGGCTTCCCGGACGGCACCTTCCGACCCGAACAGCCCGTTACCCGCACCGAGGCGCTGGTGATCCTGACCAACGCCCTTGGCAACACAAGTGCCATCCCCGCGGCCCAGCCGAGCGAGCTGTTCAGCCGCTACCGTGACGCGGCAGCCATTCCCAACTGGGCCCTGACGCTAATTGCAGCCGCCAACCGCGCCGGCCTGATCGTGAATTACCCAGATCCCATGCTCTTGGAGCCCAACCGTCCTGCCACCCGTGCTGAGGTGGCTGCTTTTACCCACCAGGCCCTGCTCAGTCGGGGATCCCTGGTGGCCCAGAACCCAGGCAATTGGCTCTCCACCCCTCAGCCCGGCTTTGACCTGCGCCTTTCCACGCTGGCGGCGGGCACTCTGATACAGACCACCACCCCCTTCAACGAGCGCCTCTTCATCGCCCCCAACGAAACTCGCCCTATGTCCTTGATCGTTCGCAACCCAATTCGCAACGGCCAGGGGGACATCCTGGTGCCTTTTGGCTCACGGGTGGATGGCCGCTTTGAGCCAGCGCCGGGCGGCACGCGCTTTGTGGCGGAAAGCATCATCGTCAACAACCAACTGTTCCCCTTGGCCGCTCAATCGGATGTAATCCGCGATGTCAAGGATCCCCGCTACACCACCACAGGCAAGATCATCCAAGATGCGGCCATCGGCGCGGCAGCAGGCGCCGTTCTCGGCTTGGTAACCGGCGATAATGCCATTGCCACAGAAGAAGTGCTGGGGGCAGGGGTGGCCGGAGCGGTGATCGGCAACGTGACAGCGCCGCCGGTGGTGGTGTTGGATCCCAACCAGGTGATCGAGCTGCGCCTCACCCAGGATCTGGCGCTAGTTCCTCAATCCCGCTAGCGGCGCGGGGGTGTCCGTTGCAACAAGACGCAGGCGATACAACTTCTCACTGTCTTTCCATCGGTGAAGCTGGGCGTTGTCTCGATCCCCAACTCCCCTCTCCCTCCGGGAGAGGGGCTGCTAGGGCGCTATCTTCTCAGCCAATCCAACAGAGTCGTTCCCCCCAGCCACAGGCCCACCAAAATGGAAGTGGTCAGTAGCCCCCCTGCCACACAGATCAGGGATCCCAGGCTGCAGAGGAGCCCATCTTCTTCCAGGAGACCGAAGGCGGTGACGAAGATCCCCATCGCCGGCAGGGTGTTGGTGCCGGGCACGGGAATGATCATGGAAATGCCCATCAAACCAATCCAGGTGCCCAGCCAGACCTGGCCCAGGCGGCTGGTGCAGACTCGTTGCCAACGGGGGCAGGCAACTTTTTCAATGCGCTGCAACCATGGGATCCCGGCCTGCACCCACTTTTGCAATTGCTTCCGTTCAATGGATGTCTGCAGCACCCATGGCGGCAACCAGGGAGTGGTTCGCCCTGCCAGCATTTGCAGGGCCAGCAGTAGGATGACCACGCCAAAGGGAGTGGAATAGCCAGGGGCCGGCAGAGGTAAAGCCGAGGGAAAAGACAGCACCGCCAAAAACAAGCCAAAGCTGCGCTCGCCCGCCAGTTTGAGAATCTCTTCAATGCAGATCGCCACGGGTGGGGATCCCTCAGGCTGCTCTGGGTTGGCGGGAAGGCAGGCAAATCGGGCTAGCTCTTGGGATAGACGAGCCATAGGGGGGTCTGCAAACGGTTTGGGAGCCAACGATAGCCTACTGCAAATCCAAGGTTTGTTGGATATCTTGAACAAAGGGGTGGTCTTTGAGGGGTTAAGATGAGCGGCGAAGCGCTGGGCAAGAGGTTGGGCAGCGGTGGCCTTGGAGAAGGTCTGAAGAAGCGCGCCCCGCTCAGCAAAGAAATGGGTAAGTTGGGGGGATCCCTGCTGCTGGGATCCCTGTTGGTGGCAGGGCACGGTGTGGCCCTGGCCGAAGCGCAGTTGGAGGTGGGTACCTCCACCACCTTGCCCCCCCAGTCGGCTCCGCCGGTGTTGCCACCCCCACCGGTGGGAGTGCGACAAATTAGAGAGGATACCGATCCTGAGCAAACCGCCGATATGCCCCTTTCCTTGATGGCCGAGCAGGTGCTGGAGGCGGTGTGCGAAGCGCAAATCGATGCCCAACGGGCCCTGGCCCTCATGCCCGATCTGAGCGAATCCCACATCCGCGCCGCCTGTCCCAAGCGGCTGATCCCCAAAAGCTGACCTTTGGGGTGCCGCAGAAAGGCCAGACAAGGGATCCCTAAATCAAGCCCTGATCCAAGATCGCGCGGGAACGGGCAATAGCTGCTCTCAAGTTGGCCCGCTGGGTGTAGCGCATCGTCATGGCGGCAGTCGTATGGCCCAGCAAGTGCTGGATATGCTCAGGGGCAACGCCGCGATCCAGCAGCAGGGTGGCAAAGCTGTGGCGAAACTGGTGGGGGGTTTGGTGGCCCGGCTCAGGCTCGGTGAGCTTAAGCACAATATGACGTAGGCCATCGTAGGTGAGGGGACGACCCCGGTAGGCCGGGCAGCGGGATTGGGAGACAAACAAGGGATCCGTCGGCGCGCACGGGCCCCGTTCTTGGCTCAGATATTGTTGCAGCAGCTCGGAGAGGGGATCCCCGACCGCCACAGCGCGAGGTTTACTTCCCTTGCCACAGCGCACCTCCAACAGGGATCCCTCAGGGCTGATCTGAAAATCCTGTACTGTCAAGTCCAACAGCTCCTGCGCCCGTAGGCCGCACTCCAACAGCAGGCGGATTAAGGCTGCGTAGCGCAGAGAATGGCTCTGGGCCCGTTGCAGAACCCGCTGCAACAACAGCCGATCCAGGTCGCGGGGCAGACGAGCGGGCAGGCGGGCAGGTCGAATGGCCTGGGTGGGCAAGGGATCCGGAAAGTAGCCTCGCTGGCTGGCCCATTCAAAAAATTGTTGCAGCGCCAGCCGCTTCAGGTTGTAGGTAGCGGGAGAGGCAGGCGGATGGATCCACTGGCCCGAACGGTTGCGCAACGGACGCCCCCTCAAGCTGTTTAAAAAAGACTGAACGTGGGACGGCTGCACCTGTCCCAGCGGCACCGGGCAAGTTTTGGCAAACTGCTCCAGAGCAATGCGGTAGGTGCGGCGGCTGGCTGGGGCCAGATCCCGCTCCCGCTCCTGCAAAAATTGCAGCACCAACTGGCTGAGGCTGGGCACAGGGCAGCTCGGCTGACGCTGGAGATGGGCCTGTTGAACCGAGTCGGGCCGGGGATCCCTCATCTGCAAGACCAGCAACCCTCAACTCACGCTTAACCTTAACTTCCGGCAAGCCGCAGTTCAAAGCGGGATCCCAAACGACTTCTGATTGGATTGCTACTGGCTGGGCAGCAGGTGTTGGGTGATGAAATCCGTGTACACCTCGCCCCGCAAAAAAGCCTCGTGGCGCAGGATCTGCTGGTGGAAAGGGATCGTGGTGGGCACGCCGGTGATGGCGCATTCCCCCAGCGCCCGCTGCATGCGGCGGATAGCTGCCGCCCGGTTAGGCCCCCAGACGATCAGCTTGCCCAGCAGCGAATCGTAGTAGGGGGGAATGGTGTAGTCGGTGTAAATGTGGGAGTCCATGCGCACCCCCGGCCCCCCAGGGGGCAAATAGGCGCTGATGGTGCCCGCGCAAGGGCGAAACTGCTGCTTGGGATCCTCGGCGTTGATGCGGCACTCGATGGCATGGCCCCGCAGTTCCACATCCTTCTGGCGAAAGGTCAGGGGTTGACCTTGGGCGATGCGAATTTGCTCGGCAATCAAATCCAGCCCCGTCACCATCTCGGTAACCGGGTGCTCCACCTGGATGCGGGTGTTCATCTCGATGAAGT
Source organism: Synechococcus sp. H55.7 (assembly GCF_047462395.1). Classification (NCBI taxonomy): domain Bacteria; kingdom Bacillati; phylum Cyanobacteriota; class Cyanophyceae; order Synechococcales; family Synechococcaceae; genus Synechococcus; species Synechococcus sp. H55.7. Next base: position 12,830 of record NZ_JANSJD010000020.1, on the reverse strand, counting down.
AGAACTGGCCGTTTTTATCCAGCAAAAACTCCACCGTGCCCGCCCCCACGTAGTTCACCGCCTTGGCTGCCTTCACCGCTGCTGCTCCCATGCGGGCGCGCAAGCTCGTGGTCAAAGCCGGGCTGGGGGCCTCTTCCAGCAGCTTTTGGTGCCGCCGCTGAATTGAGCAATCCCGCTCGTACAGGTGCACCACATTGCCGTGGCTGTCGGCCAAGATCTGAAACTCCACATGGCGGGGGCGCTCGATAAACTTCTCCAGGTAGATGCCCCCATCGCCAAAGGCCGCCTGGGCTTCCCCCTGGGCGGTGCGCATCATCTTCAGCAATTCTTGGGCATCTCTGGCCACCCGCATGCCCCGCCCCCCGCCGCCGGCAGTGGCTTTGATGATCACGGGGTAACCGATTTTCTCCGCCAGCTTCACTGCTTCTTCATCAGAGGTGATCAAGCCGCGGCTGCCGGGCACGGTCGGCACGCCCACCGCTTGCATAGTCTCGCGGGCCGTGGCTTTGTCGGCCATTTTGCGCATCGCCTCTGGCGAGGGGCCGATGAAGATCAAGTTGTGGTCGGCACACATCTCGGCAAACTTGGCATTCTCCGCCAAGAACCCGTAGCCCGGGTGAATGGCATTGGCACCGCGGGTAAGGGCTGCCGAGATGATGTTGGGAATGTTGAGGTAGCTTTTGGCCACCGGGGCATCCCCTACACAGACGGCCTCGTCCGCCAGTTGGACATGCAGCGAGTTCTGATCCGCAGTGGAGTAGACGGCCACGGTGCGGATCCCCATTTCCTGACAGGTGCGGATGATGCGCAGGGCAATCTCGCCTCGGTTGGCGATCAGGATCTTGGTGATGGGCGGCATGAGGGGCGTTTGAGGTTAGAAAAATCTCGGCCGCTAAAGACCAGCGGTCCGTGCAAGGTAGGGTACGCAGGTGCTGATCCTACTATGGCAAGCAGACGGAAGGATCCAGATGGGGATCCCACATCTGGTCAATTCAGCCAACGCCTACACCCTCTGGGCAATAGCCGGCAAACCTACGCGGGCCCGGAATTGCCGGGCTGCCGTCAGCGCCCCATAGGGATCCCCCTTGTAGAGGCCGTAGTGCATCAGGGACAGGCGCCGCAATCCCAGTTGCGACACCTCCTGCAGCCACTCGGGCCGGCTCATGATCGCGAAATCCCCCTGGACGGTGTCGGCCCGGCCACCGTTGGGGTGCTTGTCCTTAATCGAGGGCTCGTAGTGGGCCAGCATCAGGTTGCGGTGGATGGGGGCAAAGAGGCGGCAGCAGAGGCGGATCTGCTCGGGGTTACCCGGATCCGGGCCGTTGAGCTCCGGGTTAAACTCCCCCGGTCGCCGCTGGCGCATCGACTGGAAGGCGATCCCGTCCATTTGGCTCATCGTCTCGGCAAAAGGCTCTACCATGCTGCGCCCTGCCCCGCGGCGGCGATCGTCAAAGGTGGCAATCCAGCCGCCCCAGCAGAGGGCCACTTCGGCCTCGGGCAGCCGCTCCTTGATGGCCTGGCGGGCTCTTAAGATGTTGCGCATCAGAGCGCGGTAGTAGGGGGCAGTGTCGGCGTTGTAGGCGTCGGCAGGGACGCGCCAGTAGGAAAACTCAGTGGCCAGGCTCCAGTAGGTGGGGCGGCCCTGGGGGTTGGCTTGGGCAATATACCCGGCCAGCTCGGCTACGTCCTGGATAAACTGCGGCGAGAGGTGGTAGTCGCCGCAGGGGCGGGTGGTGTCGTCTTCCCAGGTGATGATGTGCAGGCTGTAGCCCCGCTCAAACCACTGCCGCAAAAGCCCCGCCTGGTGCCAGTTACGCCAGAAGGAGAGATCCCCCTGGCGGTGGTCAAAGCTGTTGAGCCAGCCACTCAAGAAATGGGGATCCCAGTCCCGCGCCACCACTGCCACCTGCGGATCCGACTCGATTTCCCAGAGGAAGCGACCGGGATCCTCGCCAGTGCCCACTTCCCAGCGGGCCAAGAGCTCTGACAAGTTCAGGTTTCCAGTGGTAACGTTCTCGAAGCCCTGACCACAGCCGGCAACTCCAGAGGCAGCCAGCAGCGCTCCGCCCATCTGCAGCACCTGTCGCCGCGGCCATTGCCGTTTCCAGATCATCTCGTTTCCTCCTCAAGCTCTGCCTGGCGGGCCCACAGCCGCACCTGCGGGGAGCTGTAGACCTCCCTAAAGCCCGGCAGCCCCTCAAAGGTAAGCTCAGGCCAAAATTGCAGGATGCGGTCGGCGCTCCGCAAGGGATCCGCCGGCCCCGCCACCAGCAAGTAGTCCACCCGCTCCTGGGGGTGTTGCAGAGCCAAGGCAAACTCGTACTGGTGGGGAGTAAGGAACAAGCGGGGATCCCCCGCCCAAAAGATAGCCTCAAAGTGGATGTCGTCGTCCACCAACACCTTCTCGCCAGGCACCAGGTGGCGGCGGAGATATTCCCCTACTTGACGCTTTGCCTGCCGCTGCTGGCGCCACGCTTCCAAAGTCTGCCCCCCAGAGGTCACTTCGTACAGGTCTTGGGCCGCTCCCAACTCACGGCTAAGGGGCGCCACCCCTGCCACCAGCCGCTCCCAGAGATCCCGCTCCTCGAGCACCAGGGGCGCCAAAAATCGTGGCTCTTGGCTTAGCCCATAGCCGGCGGTGAGGCAGTTCAGCCCCAAAAGGGCAGTGATCAACAGACGCTTGGCCCAGCCGGGGCCGGCTCCGCGGACTAAGTAGGCCCCCATCAGCAACGGCAGCGGCACCCAGACGAGACCAAAGCGGCTCAGCTCCGGCAAAAACAGCCCCTGCCCCAGGGAAGCCAGCAGAACCACCAGCGGCATCCCCCAGATCAAGGCCCAGACCCAGCGGCCCAGCAGGGATCCCATCCCCACCAGGAGATAGGCAGGGGCCAGCACCGCCAGCCACTTGCCCAGCTCCACCAGCCCTTGCCAGCCGCCGGCCTGCTGCAGGTCTTCCCGCAACTGCGGCAGGCGCAGGCCGCTACCCACCTGGTAGGTAAAAGCCCAGGGATCCCCCACCGCCAACCAGTTGACATACAGCCAGCTCAGGATCAGGGCCAGGCTGATAAACCCCACCACCAGCAGCGAGACCCAGCGAAACCCCCAAGATTCGCGGCGAAAAGCCACCAGCAGCAGTCCTGCCAGCCAGGGCAACAGCCAGCCGCTCTCCCAGCGCAGCACCATCAGCGGCCCCAAGGCCAGCCCAATGAGCAGCAGCCGCAGGGTAACGGGCAGCTCGTCCTTCTCCGCTGCCCGTTTCCCATCCGCCAGAGGGAACAACAAGGCCATGTTCACCCCCACTAATAGCGAGGTGGCCGTCCAAACTGGGCTGCGCAGCAGCATCAGGAGCAAAGCCGGCTGCAGCAGCAGCAACAGGCCCCACAGCCAGCGCCACCCCAAGTCGACAGGCAAACGGCGCAACTGTTGCCCCATCCAGTCCAACACCAGGGATCCCAAAATGGCCTGCAACACCAGCGGCGAGCGCCCCAAAATGGCCGTGGCCAGCACCAGCGAAGGGGGAAAGGTGGTGCCGACAATGGGCAGGCGCGGATCCGGCCCCAGGGCGGCTACGGATCCCTTGTAGCTAAGGAACTGCATCTCCAGGCTCACCCAGCCCCAGCCTTCCTTTAGCCCCCACAAGAGGCCAGCTAGGAGCAGCAAGGGGATCCCTACCGGCGCCGCGAGCCGCAAGATGGCTTTAAGCCGGTTTACGAACATCCATGCCCCATGAACGAGTTTCACTAAACTTGACGGCCTAGGGCATTGGAACACCCTAGTTAATCCTAAAAGCAAGTTTTGCAAAAACTGTTAGAGATGCAAGGGAGCGTTAGTATTCCCCTTCTCGAGACTTTTTTTCTACGAGTTTTGGCGTATTGGGTTCAGCAAGATGGTCGATGAAAAGTTGCCGCGCTGCAGGTGAGGATGTGAGAGCCCCTGAAGTGGAACAAGGTGTGACCTCAATGCTACAGTCTGTGCGGGACATGGACAACGCGGCAATTCCGGCACTGGAGCTTTTGCCCTCTCAGGCTCAGACCCGCCCCTGGGGAGCCTTCTGGATCTTGGATGAAGGCCCAATGTACAAAATCAAGCGCATCGAGGTCAAGCCCGGCCATCGCCTTAGCCTGCAGATGCACTACCACCGCAGCGAGCACTGGATTGTGGTTCGGGGCACGGCGCGCGTTACCCGGGGCGAGGAGGTGGTGCTGCTTAACTCCAACGAGTCCACCTACATTCCCCCCTGCACCAAGCACCGTCTGGAAAACCCCGGCACCATCCCCTTGGTGATTATCGAGGTGCAGAACGGGGAATACTTGGGGGAGGACGACATCGTGCGCTTTGAGGACGACTACGCCCGCGCCTAGGAGAGTTCCTGAGGAAGGGGGCTTTCTTGTGGCCAGTTCATCACTCTTGCGCCATATACTCCTAGAAGTTTGGCGACTGCCCCCGCCGCAGGTGTAGGCTTTTTCTGTCGTCAGAGCAGGGGCTAGGGATCCCGCAGATGGCTAGGGTAAGGCAGAGAAGAGGAGGGTGGGGGCTGTTGGTGGCCGGCTTGCTCTGCTGCGTGCCAACAGAGGCAGTGGGGGCGGAGCCCCTTGCTTTCCAGAGGCTGGGCTACGAGCGTTCGGTGCTGCTGCAGGGATCCAACCCGCGCCTGGATGTCACCGTCCCTGCGCCCATCAACGGCATCGACCCAGAAGCCAGCTTTGTGCAGTTGCGCCTAGAACCTTCGCCGGTGCTCAAGCCCACTTCTACCGTGCGGGTGCTGATTAACGACGAGCTGGCGGGGATCTTTCTGGTGCAAGATCTGCGCCAGGAGCCGGTGGTGCGGGTGCCCATCCCTAACCTGCCGCCGGGTGAGCGCTTTATCACGGTGTCGGTGCAGCCGTTTTTGAGCATCAGCGACGACATCTGTGCCGACCTCAACACCGGCAACCTGCTGCTGAGGGTAGGGCGGGACAGTTTTTTTGAGCTGGTGCCCCGCGTGCCCGATGCTACAGTGGCCGGCTTTCTGCGCCTGATGTACCCCCAGCTCACGCTGGTGGTGCCCGCCAACCCCTCTCCTGAGGTGGCGGAAGCAGCGCTGGGCCTGTACAGCTTACTGGCCCACCTCTTCCCTCAGACCCCCATCCTCTGGAGCAACCGTCCAGGGGAAGGGCCTCAAGTGATTCTGGAGCCGGCCAACTTTACCCCCCACCTGCAGCATCAAGTAACTTCAGAGGGATCGCGGCTGCGGGTGGCCGCCCGCCGCGAGGCCATTCTTGCCCTCTATGAAGAGTGGAAGCGGGCGGGGCTGGTGAGCCGCGGCATCCGGGTGGCGGCGGTGGCGGACTGGAAGCGGGCTCTCAAGGCCAACCGCCTCAGCTTGCGGGAGTTGGGGATCGTGGATCCCCTGCTGCGGGGCTTTGGCAGCCAGTCTTTGGTTTTCAACCTCAACCTGGCGCAGTTGGGGGGGCGCCCGCGGGATCTGGCGGCCCAACTGGATGTGATCATGAACCCGGTGGATGGTCGGGCCGGGGATCGCCTGACGGGCTATGTGTTCTTCAACGGTGTTCTGCTGCGCACCTACAACCTCACCGGTCGCAGCCAGCTCAACGAGACCGTGACCCTGCCCACCCGCCTGCTGCGCCGCTTCAACCAACTGGAGCTGCGCTTTGACTACGGGGCCAGCCCCGGCAATTGCCAGGGATCCCTGACGCCGCTGACGGTTCAGGTGCGCTCGGATAGCTCCGGCTTTCTCTGGAGCGGCTACCAAGCCCCCAGTGGCGAGCTGCAGGAGATCCCGGCGGTGCTGCAGGGATCCGGACGGGTTTGGCTGGGGGATCCCCAACGGCTGCCGGCTGCCGCCTACCTGGTGGGGGCCTTGAGCCGGCTGGCCGCCCAACCGCTCCTGCCCACCCTTCAGTTTCTGCCCCAGGAAAAGACCCAGTTGGAAACAGGCGACTTCGCCTGGCAGATCCTTGTCGCTGCCCCGGAGCAGGTGGAGCTCCCTTACAGCCCCATCCGGCTGGGATCCCAGTTCGAGATCCTCAACCCCTTGAACCAGCAGGTGGCCCTGGCCGCCCAACCCCAGGAAAACCTCGGCCTCTTGCAGTACTTTTTGCTCCAAGGCAGGCCTACCCTCTGGCTATCCTGGTGGGGATCTGATCCGGCCCTGGCAGAGCGCCTCAGCCGCGGCCTTGCCGATCCACGCACCCGCCTGGCCAACCAACTGCAGGGAAATGTGCTCACCGCCTACGCCGCCGCCCCCGCCCTCACCCAGGTGCAGAGCTGGGATCTCACCCCCCAGGGCTACCGGGTGCGCTACCCAGGCCGCTTCAGTTGGCAGCTTTTGGTGTGGCAGTACCGCTATTGGCTGGTGCTGCTGCTGGCTATTCTGCTGGCAGCGGGAGCCTGGAATGTCTATCGCCGCTTGGCCCGCCGCCCCGAGTCGCCCATCCCTTCCTAGGGGGGGCTAGGCATGGGCTTGCGGTTGAGCCAGACTTGAGCCAAACCGCAGGTTTTAGGCCATGCTCCAGTCCCTTAAGTCCTCGCTTTTGCGCGCGGGCTATCTCACCCGCCAGCAACTGGCGGCAGCGGAGGAGTACCGCGAAGAGGTGGGCTGCTCCTTGCCCAGGGCTTTTTGGAGCTTGCGGGTCATGCATCCTGGCAAGTTTGCCGACCTGTGTCGCCAGATTTTGGATCGGCCCAAGCTGCGGGACTGGCTGCTCAAGCAGCCTCTAGATCTAGAGCTGCCTTGGCTAGTGGAACCCAGCGATCTCCTGCCGGTGCGCTTTTTGCCCTGTGGCTGGCTCAACCCGCAAACCGTTGTGGTGGCCACGGAAGAGCCCGGCTTTCCTGGCGTCTGGCAGGCTGTGAAACGCCTTTGCCCAGAGGCCGAAAAGCTGTGGGAGATCCCGGCCACCGAAAAGCAGATCTTGACAGTTATCCTCGAGCGCAAGCTGGCTGCTGAGCTGCTGGGCAGCCGCCTTACCCTGGAGCAGTGGCAGCAGGCTCTGGAGATCCGCCGCCGCACCGGATCCAGCCTGGGGCAGGTGCTGACCCGGCTGAGCTACCTCTCCACCCCCGAGTATCTCAGCATTCTGGCCCACTTGCTGGGCTACCCTTCCGTCTCGGAGCTGATGGGAACAGGGCTGCTCTACCGGGACGAGAGCCTGAGCCGCCAGTTCGATCCGGAGCTGATGATGCACCACCTCTTCTACCCCCTGAGCTGGACGGACGAGCACACCCTCACCGTGATGGTCAACGACCCCCTGGACTGGGCGGTGGACGAGCTGCTCTACAGTTGGCGGCCAGGGTTGCGGATAGAAAAGGTGCTGGGCACCGAGCAGGATATTACCCAGCTCCTCAGCCAAGATCAGGGATCCCGCTTTAGCCAAGAGGCGGTGTACAAGCTGCTGGCCCGCCTGCCGGAGGAATCGGCCTCGCGGGTGTTTACCCCCTCGCAAATTGCCGTCGGCTATGGCCTGCTGCTGCTGCTGCTGTGGAGTTTGGCCAGCGCTCCCTGGACAACTCTGACGATCTTGGTGCTTTTGATTAACCTCTTCTACATAGCCTCGATTTTCTTCAAACTGCTGCTCAGCTTGGTGGGATCCGCCGATCGCTTCCACCAGATTACCGACGAAGAAGTGGCCGCCCTCGATGACCGCAGCTTGCCCATCTACACCATCCTGGTGCCGGTCTACAAAGAGCCGGAGGTGATGCCGATTCTCATCAACTCCCTCTCCAAGCTGGACTACCCCCACGAGCGCCTAGACGTGCTGATCCTGTTGGAAGAAAACGACCAGGCCACCATCGAGGCCGCCCGCGCCGCCAAGCCGCCCCGCTACGTGCGCCTATTGATCGTGCCGGATAGCAAGCCCAAGACCAAGCCCAAAGCCTGCAACTACGGCCTGGCCTTTGCCCGCGGCGAATACCTCACCATCTACGATGCCGAAGACATCCCCGATCCGGATCAACTGAAAAAAGCCATCATTGCCTTTAAAAAAGGGGATCCCAGCTTGGTCTGCGTCCAGGCGGCCCTCAACTATTTCAACCGCAACGAGAACTTTCTTACCCGCATGTTTACTCTGGAGTATTCCTATTGGTTTGATTACCTGCTGCCGGGCCTGGAAACCTTGAAAATGCCCATTCCTCTGGGGGGCACCAGCAACCACTTCCGCACCGACCGCCTGCGGGAATTGCAGGGATGGGATCCCTTTAACGTCACCGAAGATGCCGATCTAGGCATTCGCGCCAGCCAGCACGGCTACACGGTGGGGGTGATCAACTCCACCACCTACGAAGAGGCCAACTGCGCCCTTAAAAACTGGATCCGGCAGCGCTCCCGCTGGATCAAAGGCTATATGCAGACCTGGCTGGTGCACAACCGCAACCCGCTGCGCTCTTTGCGCAAGCTGGGCCTCAAGAACTGGCTGGCCTACCAATTTTTTATCGGCGGCAGCTTCTTCACCTTCCTCACCAGCCCCATCATGTGGCTGCTGTTTTTCTACTGGCTGCTCACCCGCGCCCATTGGCTGCAAAACATTTTTCCCAGTTGGCTAATTTACTTGGGCTTGTTTAACCTCTTGGTGGGCAATGCCATTGGGATCTACTTGAACTTGGTGGCCGTTTTTCGGCGGGGCTACTACGACTTGGCCTTCTATGCTCTCCTCAACCCCATTTACTGGCAACTGCACTCCATGGCAGCCTACATGGCCCTGTGGCAGCTTTTTACCAAGCCCTTCTACTGGGAAAAAACCATCCATGGCTTGAGCAAATTCACCCACGCCAAAGTGCAGGAAGCCAGCCACAAACCCGCCTAGCCAGCCCCCTTCATCCCTACAGCAGGCGGTACCTCCTTCCCCTCTTCCAAGAGGGAGAGGGGCTAGGGGCGAGGGAAGCGCTAGAAGCCGTAGTCAGAATCGACGACGACAGCACAGCCGCGTGGGTGGCGGCAGCCGGCCATGATTACTTGGATTGCGAAATTGCCCTCATAGGGAGCCTGGACGATGGGGAAATCGTCCAAGAGCGTATCTTCCGCTACCACCCGACCGTTGCGATCGTAAAGCACCAGATCCACGTCGTGGCAGTCGAGGTCGCACTCGGCCCAGATGTTCTCGCCTGGGTAGAAATAACCGTTAACCCAGGTCGATTGCCCGTTCAGTAACCACAAGCTACTTTGGGCCCACGCTTCACCACCACCCAGGATTGCAGCCGCGCCGATCATGCCCGCTGCCAGCCAACCCCGCAGAGCAACCATCGGATTTTCCTCCTTCCATGAAGTTTTCTTTGCCGCAACAGGGATCCCTGCCCTACCTACACGCTAGCATTAACGTTTTCGCTCCCTGGCTGATTGCGATCACAGCCGGCATCTTCCTTACAAGTTGCAAAAAAGGGTTACAAAAGGGGATCCCAACTTGCGCAGGGATCCCTGAATTTCGATCAGAATGAGAGTGAGAAAACCTGCCCAAAGCCCTTGATTGTTCTCACTGGGGCAGCACCAGTTCTCCGCGGCGCCCCAGGGGATCGGTGAGGACGCTGCCGGTGGGGCCCTTGATCTGAAGGGTGCAGCGGCTGCCGGAGACTTCAATGAGGGTGTAGTTGGGCACCGCCAGCTCCAAAAAGCGCAGGTTGCCTGTCGTTACGCCAGGGATCCCGCTCACTTCTGGATTGGCAGGGTTCACAGGGGCGAGAAAGCCATTCACAATCCGGTAGTAGAGGCGGCTGGCGTTGGGGATCCCCAGTTGGCTGCCCAACTCGTCAATGCTCAAGGCGGTCACGCTGCGTCCGGTGGGGCCAGTCCACACCTCCCAGATGGGGTTGCTGCTGCCGGGGTTGACCTGGCCGATAAAGCCGGCGTGGTTGTTGCCGGTTAGGAACACCACGTTGCGGATGTTGTTGCGCTCAATAAAGTCGATCACCTCCTGCCGCTCCAGCCAGTAGCCCTCCCAGACGTCGTTGGAGCGGAAATAGGTCACCGTGATGGGAAACTCGCTGACGATGAACTTGTAGGTGGCGGTGGAGCTGCGCAGGCCGTTGAACAACCACTGCTTTTGGGGTTCTCCCAAAAGAATGCGCGGCGTGCGGCGCAGCAGGTTAAACAGCGCCTCTTCCGATCCCGGCGGGCCGAAGAACAGGGTCTCCTGCTGGGGCGTGAGGCGGATGCCGGCCAGCTCCAAAAAGCGCTGGCGGGTCAAGCCAGGGGGCAAAATGGGCAGGATCGGGGTCACAGCAGCCAAGTCGCGGTACTGGCGCAGGTCGAGGATAAAGACTTCGGCGTTGGCGCCGTAGCGGAAGCTGCGAAACACCCGATCCCGGCTATCTACCCCCGGTACATCCGTCAAGGTGGGGGTGATGGGGTTGTACTCAAAAAAGGCCTGGTAGCCCAGCACCCTAAAATCTTCCACGTCGCGGGTTTGCCCGGTGGTGTCGTTGAGCTGGACGGCGCGGCCGCCGCGGGCCTTCTGGCCGCTGTAGTTGTCGATCACCTCGTGGTCATCCCAGTTAACGACAAAGGAAGTGCGACTGAACAACTGCGGGAACTCCGGCCCGGCATACTTGGGATCCCGCTGATCCCGATAGAGGCTGCGGTAAAACTCCAGGTTGCCGATGGGATCCAGCCCCAGCCAGAAGCGATCCGCGTAGACGGTGTCGCCGTTGAAGGAGATGAAATCGATATCGCCGCGGTTAACCTCAGCCAACAGGGCCGCCCCAATGGGGAAAGGAGGCTCATTGGCGCAGCTAATGTGCAAGAAGCGGATGGGCCGCCCATCGCCCGGAGCCGGCAGGGTGCGGAACTGGCCCACAGGGCTGGTAAACCCCTCACTGACAAAGCGGTAGAAATAGCGCTGCGCCGGCCTCAGGCCGGTAACAACGGCGCGGGCAATGTAGTCGCCCGGCTCGGTGCGGTAGTTGCGACCGGCCACGCGGCGGGCAGTCAGCGCAACCTGCTGCAGAATGGGGTTGAACTCGGCATTTTCCGCCATCTGCAGCGTCACAGGCACCGTATCCACGCTGCTGGCCGGCACCACTCGCGTGGAAAGCACCGCCCCCTCAGAGGTGGGATCCCCGGCAAACACCCCCTGGGGAAATCCCGGCTCTCCCAGCGGCGGGATAGAAGAACTGGAGGTGCCCTCACAGGCGGCCAGGGCGGCTGCCCCACCGCCAAACATCAGCAACTGCAGGAAAAAGCGACGGGAACGCAGGGAACTCATACAGCTAACCTCAGCGACGCCGGCAAATGTAAAGGGATCCGCAACAATGGCCAATTGCCCCTAGTCAAGCACTTCTGCGCCCAAACTGAGGTTGTGGGCCGGTGAAAACTGGGTTAGCTTCTGTTTAAGAACGCCAGACCTGAGGCTTGGGTTCTCCGCGGCCTTTTCATAGCCCTTCCTGCGAAGGCTAAAATTCCATTAAGGTTTTTTGCTTTTTGGCTTTGTTTTCGGTTTTGCGTTCTGGAACCTCTTGTTGACCCAAGGAGGGATCGTCGTGGCTACGGAGACTCTGGTTAAGCCTTCTGTAACCCCGAAGCATATGCCCATGTACCGGGTGTTGCTGCACAACGACGATGTCAACACCATGGAGTACGTGGTGCAGGTGCTGGTGAAGGTCATTCCATCGATGATGCCGCCGCAAGCCACCGAGATCATGTTGGAAGCCCACAACAACGGCGTTGCTGTGGTCATCGTGGTGCCGCGGGAGCACGCGGAGTTTTACTGCGAGCAGCTGCGCCAGCACGGCCTCACCAGCTCGATCGAGCCGGAACGCTAGTTAGGAGCGGTTTGGGTGGGCCTGCCGACTGCTGAGCTGATTGGCAAACTCAAGGCCTTTCCCTTGCCGCTGCGGCTGTTGCTGTTTTTGGGGATCCCCCTTTTGGCCTGGCTACCGTGGGTCGGCCTGGGGGGATTTTTCTTTGGCCGAGAGTACCTCTGGCTGCCGCTGTATGCTCTACTGCTCCTTTGGCTGTGGCTGTGGGGATCTGGGTTTGCCGCCTATGGCCTGGACAAGAGTTGGGCCTGCCGAGCTGGGATCCTCTGGGGCCTGGGGATGGGTGTGGGCGGGCTTTTTCTGCTCTTTGGCCTGGAGGGGGCCCTGGGCTGGCTGAGCTGGCGGCCGGTGGAAGGGGGATCCCTGCTGGGCTATGGCTTGCTGGGGCTAGGGGTGGGCCTGGCGGTGGCTCTAGCAGAAGAGCTGTTGTTCCGCGGCTGGCTGCTGCAGGAGATGGCCTTGGACTACGGCTGGACAAGCGCTCTGTGGGGATCCAGCCTTCTCTTTGCTTTGGCCCACTTTTTGAAGCCGCCAGCAGAGATCCTCGCCACCTGGCCCCAGTTTCCGGGACTGTGGCTGATGGGCCTGCTGCTGGCCCAGGCCAAGGTGTGGAACCAAAACAAGCTAGGACTCAGCCTGGGGCTGCACGCCGGCTGGGTGTGGGGCATCACCTGGGTCAACAACTTGGCTTGGATCGAGTACACCGGCAGGGCGCCAGAGTGGCTCACCGGCATCGGCGGCAACCCCCTAGCCGGGCTGATGGGCCTGCTCTTCCTGGGCGGCACCTTCCTTGTTCTCAAGAGGTTGGCCACCGACAGAAGCTGAACAACGCCGAAGCATCTCCCCTCTCCCTCAGGGAGAGGGGCCGGGGGTGAGGGTCATCCCTCAGGGAGAGGGGCCGGGGGTGAGGGATCCCTCAGGGAGAGGGGCCGGGGGTGAGGGTCGTCCCTCAGGGAGAGGGGCCGGGGGTGAGGGTCGTCCGTCAGGGAGAGGGGCCGGGGGTGAGGGTCGTCCCTCAGGGAGAGGGGACGGGGGTGAGGGTGGTGCTGGACGCGGCTGGGACTGATTGTGAGGAGCGGCTGGCG
>NZ_JANSJD010000019.1:0-64846 GCF_047462395.1 Synechococcus sp. H55.7 | reverse complement strand
CTGATCAATCCATCCTGCTTCCGAAGTTGGTTTGCTAAGTGTTGCTACTGTACCCCTTGATTACTTAACAGGCTGTACCGAGGGACGCCAGGCTCAGAAGTAGCCTACTTGCTGCGCTTACTGCTGTACCGTTTGGGGCTAACAGTCAACTCAGAACAACTGCAGGTTTTGGCCACCAGTGCCAGCTTGGAAGAGGGCGAGGCAGGCCGCAAGTTTCTCCGGGAGTTTGTTGGGCGCGATCGCTTTGTGGTGATTGCCGGGGAACAAGTTCCTCCGGTTCCCAAAGCGCCAGCACAAGTGCGTCAGCATCAAGCTGCTTTTGCTCAGTTTGCCAGCGATGTGCAGCCGGATCCCCTCCAGCCGCTGCGCCCTCTCCCAGTCACTAAAGAAGCCCTGACGAGGCTGGTGCGGGCTTTGGGCGGCGATCCCAGCTTGGGATCCCCAGAGCAGGCTTTGGGGGAGTGCCTCGAGGGACTCAACGTTGCAGATGCGCTGCGGGAGGCCTGTCGGCAGGCTAGCGGCAGCGTGCGCGCCACCCCCATCCAAAAAGTTGACCAGCAACTGTTTCCAGGCGCACCCGTGCCTGCAGGCGGTCTGGTCTCTGAGGCCTTGCGGGGACTGTTGATGGCAACGGCAGTAGCGAAGCGAGAAGATGGGCGATCGCCCCAGCCCGTGCGCGGCCACCTCTTCTTTCACAACCTGCAAGGCCTGTGGGCGTGCAGCAGCCCCAAGTGCAGCGTTGCCCAACGCCCTCAAGAGGACAACCAACCCCCTCCGCCTATCGGTGCCTTACATAGCCAGCACCGCCTCAGTTGCGACTGCGGGGCACGGGTTCTGGATTTGATCGTCTGCGAAGTTTGCGGGGAGGTATTCCTAGGGGGTTATGCTTACTCGTCTGGCAAGTCGGTTATCCTCACTCCCGATCAACCTGATCTAGAAGGCATTCCCGATTTAGTAAGCCTCACCCAAAAATCCGGGAACTATCGCGTTTTTTGGCCCCTCCCCCATGACCCAGAACCTTGGGCGACCGAGCCGCAAGATCTGGAGTGGAGCGCTGGAAAAGTCAAGCGGCGGTGGGTCGAGGCCAAACTCAACCCCGCTACGGGCGAACTCAACAAAGAGAAGACACCTCCTAAAGAAGGCGAGGTTCCTGGCTGGGTGTACCAAGTAGAGGCCGAGAACCAGCCTGCCTTGCCGACCCGTTGCCCGCGCTGCGATACCGATCGCGCCCGCCGCGAAGCCTATCCCACCCCGCTACGTGTGCATCGCACTGGATTTCAGAAAGCCTGTCAGGTGATTGCCGGCGCTTTGTTGCGGGAAATGCCGACGCCGCAATCCCGCAAGCTGGTGATTTTTTCCGATAGCCGCCAGGACGCCGCCAAATTGGCTGCTGGGATGGAAATGGATCACTACCGCGATATGGTGCGCTTGTTGCTGGTGCGATTGGCGCGGGAGTACTGGCAAGACCTGCGGGCTTTTCTGCGCAGCATTTTACCTACCCCAGAGCAACGGCAGCAACGGTTGCGCGGCTATCCCAAGCTGCTGGAAGACGTTGAGCGGATGGCGGAGGATTGGGCGGCACGCAATCGCTTTGCCAATCTGCAGCCTACCCTTGCTACCGAGGCATTGTTTTGGGCGCAGGACATGCCGCCGGCCGATCCTGAGGCACGCCAACAATGGCTAGCAATGCTCGAGTCTTACCCCGGGCAAGTTCCACTCCTCAAGCTTCGACGCACTCTGGCAGACCGCCTCTTACAGTTGGGACTATGCCCTGGTGGTATGTCCTTTAGCGCCCTCTACTATGCCATCAACAAGGATCGGCATCACTGGACGGAGCTTTACAACTGGCAAAACAACCCAATAACACGAAGAGCCGACCGCCCGACTCCAGAGCAAGAAAAACACCTGGACAAGCTCAATGCCTACTTGGCCGATGAAATGATGTTCGCGCTGTTTGCCCATGCGGTCAGAAACACTGAGTCTTTTGGCCAGGGCTATGTTACGGCTCAAGTCCCGCCGGAACTGCAAGAAGTTGTGAGTGCTGTCATCCGCCAACTGGGAGTTCGCAAGCAGCATCGATTCTCCAAGTACTACAGGGTTGATTCTAATCGGGAACTGCCGAGGTGTGTGGTTCGATACCTGGAAAGGTTAGAAGAGCAGGGCAAGCCAGGACTGAAATCGCAGATTGAGGGGGAGTTGCGCAAGATCGGTAGCAGTAGCTCGGACGGACTGGTTTTGGATCCAGATTGCCTCTACCTCGTGCCTGTCTCTCGCGAAGGTCTTCAAGGCTACCGCTGTCCTCAGTGCAGCGCCTTTTACTTGCATGCCGCGGGGGGATGGTGCCCGGAGTGCAGCGGCGGCCACAACACCAGCCGACACTCTGACCCGCAGGTCATCCGATTGCAGCCGAGCAGCTTGCCGCGCGACTTGGACTACTACGCCTACCTCTCCGATCCTGACAACGAACCGTTTCGGATGAATGCTGCCGAATTAACTGGCCAAACGGACAAAGAGGATCGCCTCAGACGGCAGCGCTGGTTTCAGGACGTATTTTTGGAAGGGGAAATACCGCTGGCTCAGGGCATTGATTTGCTGAGCGTGACCACCACCATGGAAGCTGGGGTAGACATCGGCGGGCTGTTGGCGGTGATGATGGCGAACATGCCGCCGCGGCGTTTCAACTACCAGCAGCGGGTGGGACGGGCTGGGCGGCGCGGCGCCGGGGTTTCCTTGGCGATTACGTTTTGCCGAGGCCGCAGCCACGACGATTTTTACTTTCAGCGCCCTGAGGCTATTACCGGCGATCCGCCACCTCCCCCTTACATCGATCTGCGCAGCCGTAGTATTGCCCAGCGCGTCATCGCGAAAGAGGTTTTGCGACAAGCTTTTCAGGAAGTCTCACAACAAGATCTATCCGCTGCAGTGGATCTCGAAGACGTGACCAGCATCCACGGGGAATTTGGCCTAGCCGAAAACTGGCCAAAGGTGGAACCATCGGTTCGCAACTGGATTGCTAGCCATGACCAAGAGATTCGAACCGTGATTGCTCAACTTTGCCAGCAAACTCATCTCTCGGTTGACGAGCAACAAGCCTTACATCGCCACATCCGCGAGGAGTTGGTCGATAAGATTAACGAGATTGCCGCTTCCAACGCCTACAGACAAACTCAACTCAGCGAGCGTTTGGCCAATGCCGGCATCTTGCCCATGTTTGGCTTTCCCACGCGGGTGCGATTGCTCTACACTCGCTGGTCAGCTAGCCAAGGCACCATCGATCGTGACTTGGATACGGCGATCGCACAATTTGCCCCCGGCTCAGAAATCGTCAAAGATCGGGCGGTACACACCGCCTGCGGGCTGGTGGAGTTGGCGCCTCACAAAAGAGGCGTGCAATCGCGTCCCGGTTTGGTGCCACCCCTTGACCAACCCAACCGCTGGTTGGGATTTTGTCGCAACTGCCAAGCCATGATCGAGAACTACCAACCTCAGCCGCCCCTTTCTTCTCCTCCTGCGTTCAAGCCGGCGGATCAAACTTGCCCTGTATGCGGGCAACCCACCCTCCGCTGTATCGATGCCCGTGAGCCGACAGGCTTTTTCACCAACTTGGAGCCGCGGGATTTCGACGGTCAATTTGAGTGGCAACCCCGCGTTAGCCGGCCCACCCTGGGCGTGCCTGAGCTTGAGCGCGAAGCGAAGACTGGTAACGCTCACCTGCAGGGTGGCAGCGGCAACGTTCTAATCGTCAACGATCGCGGCGGCGAGGGTGGTTTCCGGCTGCAAGCGGCGGAAGTTTTTGGCCAGAAGCAGGCGGGAGCCTATGTCTGCCTCGATCCCTATTCGCAAGCCCAAGGGGAACAAGTCAAAGGGATCGGCCCTACCTATCGAATTGCCTTGCTGTCCAAGCGACGCACTGATGTGCTGCTGGTCGGCTTTCAGACTTGGCCAACTGGCGTGTTTGCCGACCCAAGGACTTTGGAAGGGCGAGCAGCTTTGTATTCTTTTGCGTTTTGGTTGCGGGCGGCTGCCTGTGCTTTTCTGGATGTGGATCCTGACGAGTTGCAAGCCAGCTTTCAGACCACAGCAGAGGCCGGTCGAGTGGTGGGAAGAGCTTTTCTGTTTGATAGGCTGGAGAACGGCGCAGGGTATTGCCTCTACCTTGCCCAGCCGGAAGTTTTCTCGAAGCTGCTAGAACAGGAGGACTTGTCTCGGCCCAACAGTTTAGCCGACCGTTGGCTGCAGCACCAAGAGGGCTGCGACACGTCTTGCAACAACTGCTTGCGCGATTATTACAACCTGGTTTACCACGGGCTGTTGGACTGGCGGCTGGCCTTGGATATGGCTCGCCTCCTGCGAGATGCTGAGGCGCCGGTCGATTTGCAAACCCCTTGGGGGGAAGGTCAGGAGAATCCTTGGCGGCGCCTGGTGGAGCGAGCACTGCCGCCGCTGCTGGAAAACTTAGGCTTCCAGAGAGCGCCTCAGGACTTTCCGCTGCCGGTGTGGACGGGAAATAAAGGACGGGAAGTGCGGATCGTGCGCCATCCCCTCTGGACTGACGGGCACCCTATCTCGCAACAAACTTTTGGGCAGGTTCAGCAAGCTTATCCCCAGGCCAACATTCAGGCAATCAATCCCTTCTTGACCCTGCGGCGACCGGGGGATGTCTTGGCGAAGACAACAAAACCTACCCGCTCTAAGCATTCATAAACCTGAAAGTTCAAATAGGTGTGCAGCCGGCTTGAGAATAGCTGTTAACCAGCCTGAATTCTAGAGTCGGCTGGAGACGAGCAGCAAATAGTTAAGCTAGCTACAAAATCTCTGACTTGTTGCTTTGGCTCTCCGAGAATAGGGTAATGCGGTTTAAGCGGGGATCCCCTCAATACTCGAAGGTCATGGGTGGGAAGCGGCAAGGACGGGATCTGAGCTTGGCCGGTTCAGAGGCGGGGGCAGGATCCCGAAAAGCTTCTGCCTGCTGCTGGAGGTGTTGCATGGCCTGCTCGATTTCCTGGAGCCGGGACTGAATTTGCCCTTGCCGCTCTTGGATAGACTCCAGCTCCTGGTTGAGGCGCTGCTTTTCCACGGTGAGCTGCTGCATTTCGGCATAGAGAGCGGATTCGGTTTGGCGGCGCGGGATCGAGCGCAGCTTGGGGCGGGGGCGAGTTCGGGGCACACGGGGCAAGCTCATCAGTGGGGATCCCAGAAAACGGCTTGCGCCCATCGTAGCCTGCTCTTGGCGGCCCTTCCATTCCTGGGTAGGATCCAATTCGTCTGGCGTGGAAAACGGCGATGGTAGAAACTGGGGCAGAGCTGCTGCAACGCTACGGCAGCGGCGAGCGCGACTTCAGCAACAGCCAACTAACCGGGGCTGACCTGGCCGGGGCCGACCTGGCCGGGATCGATTTGGGGGGGGCTATTCTCCGGCAGGCCAAGCTGGCCTCTGCCAATCTGGAGCGGGCCTACTTGAGCGGTGCCGACCTCAGCCAAGCCGATCTGCAGGGATCCAACCTGCGCCTGGCCAATCTAGAAAAGGCCAAGTTGCAGGGATCCCGACTGCAGGGAGCCAACTTGCGTGGAGCCAACCTGGCCGAAGCGGACTTGAGCGGTGCCGATCTCAGCCAAGCGGACTTGGCGGGGGCCAATCTCACCGGAACCAACTTAAAGGGATCCCTTCTTGCCCAGTGCAAACTCAAGCTGGCCAACCTGCGCGGGGCCTGCTACGACAGCACCACCCAAATAGAAGCAGATGTCGCCCCGGCAGAGCTGGGCATGGTGCAAGCCTAGAGTTCCGGCTCCAGATCGAGGATCTCCTGGATCTCAGAATGGGTATAGCCCACCGCCCGCAACTTCTCCGAGACCGTCTCAATCTCTTCTGAAGACAGATCCTGTTGCCGTACTCGATCCCAGAGATTGGCCACAATCTGCAGCAGCAAACGGCTGCTTTCCGCCTCGAACAGCTCAAAAGCCGTCGCCAGCTCGATCGCCTGCAACACCTCCTCGGCGCTGCCAATCGGTTGATCGAGGGACTGTTCCTCCAACTCCACCAGCAACTGCCGCAGTTGGTTCAGGCCATCCCCAAGAGCAGACATACAGCAGGCTCCCCAACGGCACCTGAGCACTCACGCTAGCAGACCCCTATCCTGAATCAGAAGGGATCCCACCCATTCTGCAGCAGCTACGGCTATCCTGTTAGAAGAGCGATGCCGTTGCTGGACATCCGCAACCAACAATCCACAACAGCCAAACCACAGCGAGAGGAGATGCATGAGTATGGCCCCGGCGAACGTCCTGCCCAATCCCCCCCAGCCCTTGGCTAGCGAGGGTGGCACCACCCTGGACTACGGCAGCGCGGTTTATCGGCAGGCCTACTCCCGCATCAATGGCATTGTCATCGAAGGGGAACAAGAAGCCCACGACAACTACCTCAAGCTGGCCGAACTGCTGCCGGAAGCAGCAGAAGAGCTGCGCAAGCTGGCCAAAATGGAATTGCGGCACATGAAAGGCTTCCAATCCTGCGGCAAAAACCTGCAAATAGAGCCGGATAGGGAGTTTGCCCGCGCTTTCTTCGCCCCTTTGCGCAACAATTTCCAAAGCGCCGCGGCGGCAGGGGATCTGGTCTCCTGTTTTGTCATTCAGTCTTTGATCATCGAGTGCTTTGCCATTGCCGCCTACAACATCTACATCCCGGTTGCCGATGAGTTTGCCCGCAAGATCACCGAGGGAGTGGTCAAAGACGAGTATTTGCACCTGAACTTTGGCGAGCGCTGGCTGGGCGAACACTTTGCCGAGGTCAAAGCTCAGATCGAAGCGGCCAATGCCCAGAACCTGCCCTTGGTCTGGCAGATGCTGCAGCAGGTAGACGAGGATGTGGAAGCCATCTATATGGATCGCGAGGCCATCGTCGAGGACTTTATGATTGCCTATGGCGAGGCGCTGGCCAACATCGGCTTCAGCACCCGCGAGGTGATGCGCCTCTCGGCCCAGGGTTTGCGGGCAGCGTGACCCAACCCGGTATCCATCCTCTGCTGCTGGACTGGAGTTTCAACCCGGCTGTCGGGGATCCCTACCTCTCCCGCGTATGGACGTGTTTTGATGGGATCCTGATGCGATCCATTAGTCATGCAAGCGAGTAAACCTCTATGTTCGGCCTGATCGGGCACTTGACCAGCTTGGCTCATGCGAAGCGGGTGGCAGACAAGCTGGGCTATTCCGAATATGCAGAGAGCGACCTAGAGTTCTGGTGCATGGCTCCCCCGCAGGTGGTGGACGAGATTACGGTAACCAGCATTACCGGCCAAAAGATTTATGGGCAGTACGTCGAATCCTGTTTCTTGCCGGAAATGTTGGCGGGGGGACGGGTGAAGGCGGCCTGTCGGAAAGTTTTGAACGCGATGGCTCTGGCCCAGCGGCGCGGCCTGAACATCACCGCTCTGGGGGGGTTTAGCAGCATTATTTTCGAGAATTTCCGCCTTGACAGTCTCAGGCGAGTCCGCAACATCGACTTGGAGATCCAACGCTTTACCACCGGCAACACCCACACCGCCTACATCATCTGTCAGCAGCTACAGTTGGCGGCCCAGCGCTACGCCATGGACTTGGCAGCCGCTACGGTTGCGGTGGTGGGGGCGACCGGAGATATCGGCAGCGCCATCTGTCGGTGGTTGATAGCCCACACCCACCTGGGCAAATTGTTGCTCATCGCCCGGGAGCGGCGGCGCCTAGAAGAGTTGCAGGCCAAGCTCAAGCAGGGGGAGATCTGTTCGCTGGAAGAGGCCCTGCCGCGCGCCGACTTTATCGTTTGGGTGGCCAGCATGAGCCAAGGCATGACCCTCGATCCGCAGGTGTTGCCGGATCCCTGCGTGATCATTGACGGCGGCTACCCGAAAAACATTGCCTCTAACTTGCAACGAAAGGGACTTTACGTCATTGACGGGGGGATGGTGGAGCACTCTTTGGATATTGAATGGAACATCATGCAGTTTTTGAATGTGGCCAACCCGGCCCGTCAGCTCTTTGCCTGCTTCGCCGAGTCGATGCTGCTGGAGTTTGAGGGCCTGTACACCAATTTCAGTTGGGGCCGCAACTTGATCACCCTGGAAAAACTGGATTTAATCGGGCAACTGTCTCGCAAGCATGGCTTCCGCCCCCTCATGCCGGAAGCCTAGCTCCAGCTAGGCCGACCCTCTGAAAAGCGGTAGAAAAATAGACAACGCCGCGAGAGAGCCACCATGTCCCAATCCTTTACCACCCACCTCTGGCAGACGATCGAGCCTATCTACCAACAGATCTTGGATCACCCCTTTAACCGTGAGTTGGCGGCAGGCAGCCTCTCGCGGCAGCGCTTCCAGTTTTATTTGCAGCAAGATGCTCTTTATCTCACCGATTTTGCCCGCGCCCTCGCCTTGATCGGGGCTCGTTCTGAAGGGGCTGAGCGGGTGGTGAGTTTCTTGAACTTTGCCCTGGGGGCCATTGTGGCCGAACGCAGCCTGCACGAGAGTTACTTTCGCCTCTACGACATCCAGCCGGAGACAACCTACGCTCCTGCCTGCTTCGCCTACACCCGTTTTCTATTGGCTGCGGCTGCCTTGGATCCCTACGAGGTGGCCATGGCCGCCGTGCTGCCCTGTTTTTGGATCTATCGCGAGGTGGGATCCGCCATCTACCGCACCGCCCAGCCCAACAATCCTTACCAACAATGGATCGACACCTACGCGGGGGAAGAATTTGCCCAGGTGGTGCAACAGGCCCTCGACCTCACCGACTCCTTGGCTGCGCAGACCACAGCGGCGATGCGGGAAAAGATGACCGCCGCCTTCGTAGCCGCCTCCCGCCTGGAATGGCTGTTTTGGGACAGCGCCTACCGCCTGGAAACCTGGCAGCCGGCTTGATCCCTGCCGGGCCCGGCGGCTCAGCAAGGTAGTCGCTGCCATTGCAATATGAAACAGCTCCTCCGCCGATCTCCAGCTCCCCTCTCCCCTTGGGGCAGAGGGGTTGGGGGTGAGGGGCGGCAACGACTCCAGCCTTTGGCCAAACGTCCGGCCACTGCAGAATCTTCGGCTCAAAACTCGATCAGGGGGGTGGATGGCGGAGATGGGGACAACAACTGCTGCGCCCGCTCAAAGACGGCGTCCAGCATCGCCTCTGTCAACCGCTTGGTGGCCGTGTTGCGGCGGCTGGGGTGGTAAGACGTCAGCAAATAGCGACCCTCTCCCAAAGGAATGACGCAGTTGTGGCCAAAGCGGGGGCGGGGCCTGAGAGGCGGCAAGAGCGCCAAGGTGTAGCGAAAGGCAAAATGGCCCAACGCCAAGATCACCCGCACCTGGGTCAACAGCTCCAGCTCTTGTCTCAGATAGCCCAGGCAAGCTTCGGCTTCTGCGGCGGTGGGACGGTTCTGCGGCGGCGCACAGCGCACCACGGCTGAGATGTAGCAATCCCGCAATTGCAGGCCATCCTCCCGGTGGATTGAGGTGGGTTGATTGGCAAACCCGGCCCGGTACAGGGCGCGAAATAGCCAATCCCCGCTGGGATCCCCAGTAAACACCCGGCCTGTGCGGTTGCCCCCATGGGCGGCTGGCGCCAAGCCGATCATCCACAGCCGCGCCTGCACATCCCCAAACCCCGGCACCGGTCGGCCCCAGTAGAGTTGGTCGCAAAAACGGGCCACCTTTTGCTGGGCAACCCCTTCTCGCCAAGCCACCAGGCGGGGACAGCGACGGCAACGGACGATTTCAGCTTGCAAAGTGGCCCAATCCGAGAGCTCCAGCGCCTCACTCCTCTTCCTCATCCTCCTCCAGCTCGTCAAAAGCAGGGGTGGAGTCGTCGATGAGCTGGTCGTCTTCCAAGATCAAACGGGGCGGCAGCTCCGGCAGCACGACAGGCTCCTCCTCTTCCTCCGGCTCCGGTTCTGGCGCCATCTCCTCGTAGGTGCTGAAGCCGGTGCCCGCGGGGATCAAACGCCCGATGATCACGTTCTCCTTCAGCCCCCGCAGCCAGTCCGACTTGCCCTCGATGGCCGCCTCCGTCAGCACCCGCGTGGTCTCCTGGAAGCTAGCCGCCGAGATGAAGCTGTCGGTGTTTAAGCTGGCCTTGGTGATCCCCAGCAAGACGGGCGTGTACTTGGCCGGCGCTCCCCCGGTAAAGGCCATGTTGGCATTGGTTTGCTGGATTTCCCGCAGCTCCACCAGCTCGCCCGGCAACAGGATGGTATCGCCGCCGTCATCCACCCGCACCTTCGAGGTCATCTGGCGCACCACGATCTCGATGTGTTTGTCGGCAATCTCCACCCCTTGCGAGCGGTAGACATTCTGCACTTCGTTCACGAAAAAGCGCTGCACCTCCCGCAAAGCCAACTGCGCTGCTTGGTCATCTCCCAAGGTTTGGCGATGGTACTCGTAGTAGATCTCCAAGAGGTCGTGGGGATTGGCGGGGCCATCGGTAAGGGGATCCCCTGCTTGCACCGGTTGGCCATCGACCACGATCAGATTTTGCCCCGGCATCACCGAATACTCGGTAACCGTGCCATCGGCTTCAATGACCCGCAGATCCGGCTCTTCTCCTCGCCAGCTCAGTTGCACCGTGCCGGGCCGCCTGGCCAAAACGCACATTTCCTTGGGCTTGCGGGCCTCCAGCAGCTCCTCGATCCGCGGCAGACCTTGAATGATATCCCCCGTCTTGGCCCGCTCAAACACCAGGAGGGCCAAAGAATCCCCCCGCTGCACCAGATCCCCATCCCGCACCTGCAAAATGGCGCCCGCCGACACCAAGTAGGGCCGTGCCGCCCGCAACACCACTTGGCCATCGGTTACCTGCATCACTTGCCCCGACTCGGGAGCAGGGATCCCCGGAGCCAGCTCGTCTCTGGCCCGCACCAGCGCTCCCACCTCGACGCTGGCCGGGCCCGCCAGGGGCACCGTCAGCAGGTCGTCGTCAGTAACCACCAGAACCCGCCGCACCACTTCTGCGCCCTGGCGGATCCCTTGCACGATCCCGGCTTTTTTGGCCTGAATCTCGGTGCGGGCGATCACATCTCCTCTGGCGATGTTGTCTCCCTCGCTCACCAACAGCCGCGTGTGGGTACTCCCCTGCGTCAGATCTGCTTCCACATCGCGGCGCAGCAGCAGGGTTTCCAGAATGACCAGTTGCAGGCGGCGGATACTGGGATCCTTCTCATCTTGGATCAGCTCAATATCGGCCTTCAGTTGCGGGGCGTCGGTATCGATCTCCAGCACCAGTTGCGTGCGCAGGAGCTCCACCGGCCCCACCGACTTCACGCGCTCTCCATCTTTGAAGGGAACCCGCTGCACCGCCCGCAGGCGAATGGAGCGGCCGGACTCGCTGGTGGACTCCTGGCTGGGCACCGAGGGCCGGTCGGGGATTTCGTACTCCTGCACCGGGCGCAGCAGCAAGCCTGGGCCTTCGGGGGTTTCCACATGCTCCAGATAGACCAGTTGGTCGGGAACGATGCTGCTGAGCACCTGTTGCCCTGGCTGGATGAGGGTGCCGCTTTTCACCTCCAAATCGGCGGGGTTGTCCACCAGATGCAGGGATCCCGGCTTGATGACGATCTCCCGCAAAATGTCGTTTTTCTGGATGACCTCGACAACGCCGGCATTTTGGCAGAAGATGTCCTTCACCACCTCGGTGCCGGCTTCTACGTACTGGCCATCCTCCACGTTCAATAGGGAGATGTCTTTGTTCACCTCATGGGTCTCTTCCGGGATCCACAGCAGGGTGCCACCCTGGATGACTTCGTAACCTTGCTTGGCCTTGCCACGCCGTGCCACCTCAATGCCAGCAAACTTCACCAAGCCCCCCGTCTGGCTGCGGAAGTGGTTGTCGATCAGCTCTGCCACCACTTCGTCGTTGCCCACTTTGGTGCCCGGCGTGGTCTTGAGCACGAAGGTCTGGCCGCTGGCGGTATCCAGCAAAAATTGCTCCCGGCCCTGGTGGGATTCCACCCGCACCCGCGCCTCGTGCAGCACCACAGAAGCGTTGATGATCTCCACCTCGCGCCCACTTTTGGTGTCGCTGCGCTCCGGCAGCCGCACAATGCCGCCGTGCTCCGTCACCAGCGAGGTTTCGGCGATTACATCCCCCGCCTGCACCCGATCCCCGTTTTTCACCACCGGCTCGGCCCCCGGCGGGAGATTGTACACCTGGCCAGACATCACCCAGATCAACCCCTGCCGCTGGGCGGTGTAGGTGGTGTTCCCCTGGCGGTCGGTCTTCTCCTCGATGGGCAGATCGGCAAAGCGAATTTCGCCGGCCAGGTCGGCCACCACCTCTTTCTGGGCTTTTTCGGTGCTCTTGCGGCTGGCCTTGGCCAGCGACACCTCCGCAATTAACTGATCCCGCTGCACCTGGGTTCCGTCCCGCACCAGCAGGGTGGATCCCTGGGTCATGTCGAAGACTTCCCGCTGGCCGTCTGGGCCTTCCAAGACGATTTGGTTGTTCACCTCCACCTGGAGAGCGTCATCGCCGTGGCGGGTGCGGAAGGGGCGGGTGCGCAGGTTTTTCGGGAACCGCACCACGCCGGCAAAGGGGGCGCGAATTTGGCGGGCCACCTCCCCGGTGAACACACCCCCCGTGTGGAAGGTGCGCATGGTCAACTGGGTGCCCGGCTCCCCAATCGATTGGGCGGCGATGATCCCGACGGCCTCTCCCAAATCCACCAGGCGGGAGTGGGCCAGGCTCCAGCCATAGCACATGCGGCACACGGAGCGGTTAGCCTCACAGGTGAGGGGAGAACGCACCATCACCTGCCGGATGCCGGCCTCCACGATGGTTTTGGCCAGGTCGTGATCCACCTCTTGGTTGCGACGGGCAATGATCTCCTGGGTTTGCGGATGCACCACATCCCGCGCCAGCACCCGGCCCACCAGGCGCTCCTCCAAGGACACCACCACTTTGTCCCCGTCCATCAGGTATTCCAGGAGAATGCCCTGCTCGGTGCCGCAGTCGGATTCGCGCACGATCACATCCTGAGAGACGTCCACCAAACGGCGGGTCAGGTAGCCGGAGTCGGCGGTGCGCAGGGCTGTATCCACCAACCCCTTGCGGGCCCCATAGGAGGAGATGATGTACTCGGTAACCGTCAGGCCCTCGCGGAAATTGGTTTTAATCGGCAAGTCGATGATCTCCCCCTGCGGGTTGGCCATCAGGCCGCGCATGCCCACCAACTGCCGCACCTGCGAGACGTTCCCCCTCGCTCCCGAGTTGGCCATCATGTACACGGAGTTGAGGGGATCGTTTTGGCGGAAGTTGCTGAGCATCTCCTCCTTAATCTGGTCGTTGGTCTGGTTCCAGGTGTCGATCACCTTTTGGTAGCGCTCCACCTCTGTGATTTCTCCACGGGTGTAGCGCTCCGTAGCTGCCTCGATCTCCGCTTCCGCCTGGGCCAACAACTGCCGCTTGCTGGGCGGGACGCGCAGATCCTCGACGCTGATGGAGACGGCGGCCTGGGTGGCGTATTTGAAGCCCAGGGTCTTGAGGGCATCCGCCATCTGAGCGGTGCGGGCGGTGCCGTAGCGGGCAAACGACCACGCGATCAGATTGCGCAGCTCTTTTTTGCCGATTTGATAGTTGCGAAAGGGCACAGGGGGCAGAGGGGCCTCGGCGTTGTTACGCGACAGGCCGGCGGAAAGGCGTCCTTTTTCACTCATGATGCCTCGCTGATATTTTCAGCAGATTCTCGACAACGGCTGGGTGAGGGGATCCCGACAATCCATCCTTCAAAGAAGAGGACAGCTCGGGAGTGGGTCTAGGCAGACAAAATATCTTGCACCGCCTTGTTAAAAATGATCCGGCCTGCCGTGGTGCGCATGTACTGGCTGATCACGTTGCCGTCTTGATCCTCACGGATGCGACGGTAGTTGGTGATCTTGAGGCGGGTGCCGCCCGCTTCTTCGATAATCTGGGGCTCGGACTCTTTTTCGCCCTTGCCCAGCTCCATCGGGCCGTTGTAGCGCACCCAGATTTTGCTGTGCAGGCCGATGACACCGCGGTCGTAGGCGATGAGAGCATCCTCGAGGCTGGCAAAGTAGCGATCTTCAACCGCGGGCGCGTGGGGGTTATCTGCGGTCAGGTAGTAACATCCCAACACCATATCTTGGCTGGGGGTGATGATGGGAGCGCCGGTGGCCGGGGAGAGGATGTTGTTGGTGGCCAACATCAGCAAGCGTGCCTCCGCCTGGGCTTCCAACGACAGGGGCACATGCACCGCCATCTGGTCGCCGTCGAAGTCGGCATTGAAAGCCGGGCAGACCAAGGGGTGGAGCTGAATCGCCCTCCCTTCCACCAGGATCGGCTCAAAAGCTTGGATCCCCAGACGGTGCAATGTCGGGGCGCGGTTGAGCAAGACGGGGTGGCCGTCGATCACCTCCTCTAGCACATCCCAAACCTGCGGGTCGTTGCTCAGGATCAGCTTTTTGGCGGCTTTGATGTTGTTGACGATGTTCCGCTTGATCAACTTGTGAATGACGAACGGCTGGAACAGCTCGATGGCCATCTCTTTGGGCAGCCCACACTGGTGCATGCGCAGGTTGGGCCCCACCACGATTACCGAACGCCCGGAGTAGTCCACCCGTTTGCCCAACAGATTTTGCCGGAAGCGCCCCTGTTTGCCCTCGATGATGTCCGATAGGGACTTGAGGGGACGGTTGTTGGCCCCCGCCACCACGCGCCCCCGCCGACCGTTGTCGATCAGCGCGTCCACCGCCTCCTGCAGCATGCGCTTTTCGTTGCGCACAATAATCTCCGGCGCCATGATCTCCTGCAGCCGGGCCAGGCGGTTGTTGCGGTTGATCACCCGGCGGTAGAGATCGTTGAGGTCGCTGGTGGCAAAGCGGCCCCCATCTAACTGAACCATCGGGCGCAGATCGGGCGGGATCACCGGCAGCACCCGCAATACCATCCACTCCGGACGGGATCCGGTTGCGATAAAGTTATCGATCACCCGCAGCCGCTTGATCAGGCGCGCCCGCTTCTGGCCGCGAGCACCGGCGATGTCCTCCCGCAACTGCTCCGCCTCTTTTTCCAGGTCGATATCCTTGAGCAGGCGTTCGATGGCCTCTGCCCCGATCATGGCCCAGTTCTCCGGCAGTTGCAGCTCCGAGCCCTCCTCGTACATCTGATCCTCGATCTCGAGGTATTGATCCTCGGTCAGCAACTGCTTGTAGGAAAGATTGGGGGCGTTGCCGGGATCCACCACCACGTAGGCGTTGAAGTAGACCACTTGCTCCACATCCCGCAGCGGCATATCCAACAGCGTGGCGATGTGGCTGGGGATCCCTTTCAAATACCAGACATGGGTGACGGGGGCAGCCAACTTGATGTAACCCATGCGGTGACGGCGCACCCGCGACTCGGTCACCTCCACCCCACAGCGCTCGCAGACGATCCCCCGATGCCGCACGCGCTTGTACTTGCCGCAGTGGCACTCCCAGTCTTTGGCTGGCCCAAAGATGCGCTCGCAAAAAAGACCATCCATCTCCGGCTTGAGGGTGCGATAGTTGATGGTCTCTGGCTTGGTGACTTCCCCCACCACTTGGCCGTTGGGCAGGGTGCGCTGGCCCCACTCCATGATCCGCTCTGGAGAAGCCAAGCCGATTTTGACATAGTCAAAGCGTTGCTCTGTTTTGGCCATCGCCGTTGTTCTCCTGACTTGTTGCCCTGCTACCTAAACCCAAGGGAGAGGTAAACACCACCCTCCTTCACAGGTCGAATGGGATCCCGATCGACAATCAAAACTCCTCTTCCTCTTCTCCGTCCTCATCTTGGCTGCGGCTGGCGAAGGTAAAGGCCGCCCCAGGCGATAGGGAAAGATCCTCAGGCGTAACCGACTCATACGTGGGTCGAGAGGGAGTGTGACGGTTGGAAGTATCGGCCATCAGATCCACCTCCACATTGCGGGTTTGGCCCTCGTTGTCCGTCTCCACTTTGTGGACCGAAACATCCAGACAGAGGGACTGCAGCTCCCGTACCAGCACCTTGAAGGACTCCGGCGTGCCAGGCCGAGGGATGGGCTTGCCCTTGACGATGGCGTTGAGAGCCTCGTTGCGACCCACCATGTCGTCGGACTTGACGGTGAGCAGCTCCTGCAAGATGTAGGCCGCCCCAAACGCTTCTAGAGCCCACACCTCCATCTCGCCAAAGCG
Organism: Synechococcus sp. H55.7; assembly: GCF_047462395.1. NCBI lineage: Bacteria > Bacillati > Cyanobacteriota > Cyanophyceae > Synechococcales > Synechococcaceae > Synechococcus > Synechococcus sp. H55.7. The sequence goes on along the minus strand of NZ_JANSJD010000019.1, from coordinate 48,698 downwards.
CTGGCCACCCTGCTGCGCCTTGCCCCCCAAAGGTTGCTGGGTCACCAAAGAGTAGGGGCCGGTGGAGCGGGCGTGGATCTTGTCGTCCACCAAATGCACCAGCTTCAACATGTAGGCGCGGCCCACCGTAACGGGCTGGTCGAAAAGCTCCCCGGTGCGACCGTCAAACACCTGGATCTTGCCGCAGTACTTACCTTCTGGGTTGAAGATCCAATCTTTGCCGGTCTTTTCTCGGGCCTCCCGCAACTTGGCCTCCACCGTCAAACGCGAGGCCTCCAAACCATGCATCTCGTCGAAGGGCATCAACTTGAAGCGCACTCCCAAATGTTCTGCTGCCCAACCCAGGAGGCACTCATACACTTGGCCCACATTCATGCGGGAGGGAACCCCCAAGGGGTTGAGCACCACGTCCACCGGTGTGCCATCCGCCAGGTAGGGCATGTCCTCGATCGGCAAGATGCGGGAGATGATGCCCTTGTTGCCGTGGCGGCCCGCGATCTTGTCCCCCACTTGAATTTTGCGCTTGAGGGCGATGTAAACCCGCACCACCATGTTGGCGCCCGGAGGCAGCTCGTCCCCCTGCTCACGGGTGAAGATGCGCACATCCACCACCCGACCGCGCTCGCCGTTGGGCACACGCAGGGAATTGTCCCGCACGTCGCGGGCTTTTTCCCCGAAGATGGCCCGCAAGAGTCGCTCCTCTGGTGGCTGATCCGACTCCCCTTTGGGAGTGACTTTGCCCACCAAAATATCGCCAGCCTCCACCCAGGCCCCAATGCGCACAATGCCGTTTTCGTCTAGGTCGCGCAGGGCATCTTCCCCCACGTTGGGGATCTCGCGGGTGATCTCTTCAGGGCCTAGCTTGGTTTGCCGGGCCTCGATCTCGTGCTTCTCGATGTGAACCGAGGTGAAGACGTCGTCGTAGACCAGCCGCTCGCTGATCAAGATGGCGTCTTCGTAGTTGTAGCCCTCCCAGGGCATGTAGGCCACCAGCACGTTTTGACCCAAAGCCAGCTCGCCCCCCTCGGTAGCCGGACCGTCCGCCAGCACCTGCCCGGCTACCACCCGATCCCCCGCGTAGACAAGAGGACGTTGGTTGAGGCAGGTATCTTGGTTGGAGCGCTGGTACTTCTGCAGACGATAGACGATGGGATCCCCGCCATCTTCGGGCCGCACCACAATTTCATCGGCAGAAACGTAGGTCACCACGCCGTGGGTGCGCGACACCACCACCATGCCGGAGTCCCGCGCCGCCTGGGCTTCCAAACCCGTGCCCACATAAGGCCGATCCGGCTTCAGCAGAGGCACCGCCTGCCGCTGCATGTTCGCCCCCATGAGGGCGCGGTTGGCGTCGTCATGCTCCAGAAAGGGAATCAAGGAGGTGGCCACCGAGATCACTTGCACCGGCGCCACCTGCACATAGTGCACTTCCGTGGGGTGGGCGGTGGTGAACTCTTGACGGTAGCGCACCGGCACCAAGTCGGCGGTAATGCGGCCTTCGGCATCCACCGGCACATCCCCCGGCGCCACGCGATACTCGTCCTCCTCGTCGGCGGTGAGGTAGACCATGCCCAGGTCTTTGCGCACCACGCCGTTTTCGACACGGTAGTAGGGGCTTTCGATGAAGCCGTACTGGTTGACGCGGGCGTGGGTGGCCAGGGATCCAATCAGCCCGGCGTTGGGGCCTTCGGGAGTTTCGATGGGGCAGATGCGTCCGTAGTGGCTGGGGTGGATGTCCCGCACGGCAAAGCCAGCCCGTTCCCGACTCAGGCCGCCCGGTCCCAGAGCCGACAGCCGCCGCTTGTGGGTCAGCTCCGCCAGCGGGTTGGTCTGATCCATGAACTGGGAGAGCTGGCTGGAGCCGAAAAACTCCTTGATGGCCGCTACCAAGGGCTTGGGGTTGACCAAAGAGGCCGGGGTGAGGTTTTCCGACTCCGAAACTGTCATGCGTTCGCGGATGATCCGCTCCAGGCGATTCAGACCCACCCGCACCTGGTTTTGCAAGAGCTCGCCCACCGAGCGCACACGGCGGTTGCCCAGGTGGTCGATGTCGTCCACATGGCCGATGTCGTACTCCAAGTTAATCAGGTAGTCGATGACGGCCAAGATGTCCGGGACGGTGAGCACCCGCACGTTTTCCGCCACGTTGAGATTGAGCTTTTTGTTGAGCTTGTAACGCCCTACCCGGCCCAGGTCGTAGCGCTTGGGATCGAAGAAGCGGGACTCCAGCAACTGCTGGCCGCCGGAGACGGTGGGAGGCTCGCCGGGCCGCAACTTGCGGTACAGCTCCATCAGGGCCTCTTCTTCGCTGTAGTGCCCCTCTTTTTCCATGGTTTTTTGGAAAAATTCGGGGTGACGCAGGCTGTCGTAGATCTCCGAGTCGCTCAGGCCCAAGGCTTTCAGCAGCACCGCCGCCGAGAGCTTGCGGGTTTTGTCGATGCGCACCCACACCAGGCCGTTTTTGTCGGTCTCGAACTTCAGCCAGGCGCCCCGGTTGGGGATGAGGCTGGCGCTGTAGGTGCGGCGGCCGTTTTTGTCCAGTTCCGACTTGTAGTAGACGCCGGGGCTGCGCACAATTTGGTTGACGATCACCCGCTCGGCGCCGTTGATGATAAAGGTGCCGCGATCCGTCATCAAGGGCAGTTCGCCGATGAAGACGTCCATGTCCTTGATCTCGCCGGTCTCCTTGTTGATCAGGCGAGTGGGCACCCGGATTTGCGCTTGGTAGGTAGCATCCCGTCGCTTAGCTTCCTCAGGGTCGTAGCGCGGTTTGTTGATCTTGTATCCTTTGGAAGGATCCCCAGGGCGATATTCGGGCAAAAAGTGCAGCTCCAGCTTGCCCGTGTAATCGACGATGGGGGAAAAGCTGAGAAGCTCCTCTTCAAACCCTTCTCGCAAAAACCATAAGAAACTCTCCCGCTGAATCTCTACCAGGTCAGGAAAGGTAGGAGCGGCAGGGGATGGCACTGCTAATTGTGTCATGCGTTGCTCGGGAGGGGTCGCGCTGCAGTCAGGCCTTTCATTATAGAAACCCCACCAACGATCGTCAACGAACGTTACAAGGGCCGAGGGGGCATCCGGAAAGTTTGGGCAATGGCACCTGGATCCCACCCAAGCTGCCAACCTTAGGGCGATCCCCAACTTAAGGATTGTTCACATCCATTCACACTCAGGCAGATTATTCTAATCGTTGACCGTTGGGAAGTCAGCCGCTGCTCCGACTCCGCTTGCCGGTCGTCAACAGGGATCGGAAAAGTGGGGTAGGCCTAGAGGCTGAGTCGAGTCGTTATGAGGGCGCGCTCAGCCTGTTAGGGGGGTCTGGTCTGCGTCGCGGTGACCAGAGGGGTTCCCCGGCAGGATCTACCTTCATCCAGATGAGAAGGGGTTGAAATGGGTTTACACAGCTTCTCAGGCCAGGGCGATCTTTATTGATGTTTTTGAAAACAACTGGACACAAGCAGCCGTCTTTGACGAGGAGGGTTTTGTGAGTCTGCACCATCAAGAGAATCAGAACACCAGCCTATCGGCCCAGTTGCGGGAGGGCACCAAGCAGTCCCACACCATGGCCGAGAATATGGCCTTCATCAAGTGCTTCCTCAAGGGGGTGGTGGATAAAAAAGCTTACAGCCGCTATGTGGGCAATTTTTACTTTGTCTATAGCGCTCTGGAAGAGGGGTTCGCGCAGTTGCGAGAGCACCCGCTGGTGGGCCGGCTCTACTACCCGGAGCTGTGGCGCAAGGCCAGCTTGGAGAAGGATTTAAATTATTTTGTCGGCCCCAATTGGCGCGCTGTGGTCAAGCCCTCCCCCGCTTGCCAGGTCTACGTCAACCGCATTCGAGAAGTGGTGGAAACAGACCCGGTTCTGCTGATTGCCCATGCCTACACCCGCTACATCGGCGACCTGTCGGGTGGCCAGATCCTGAAAAATATTGCCCGCCGGGCCATGGGCCTGCCGCCAGGAGAGGGAACGGCCTTTTACGATTTCGAGCAGATCCCTCATGAGGGCAAGTTCAAGCAGCGCTACCGCGCTCAGATGGACGCCCTGGGACTGGATCAGGCCACCATCGAGCGCATTGTGGCGGAAGCCAACTACGCCTTCAAGCTGAACATGGACTTGTTTAGGGAGTTGGAGGGCAATTGGCTGTTGTCGATGGCCCGCCTGGCCTGGAACTCTCTCCTCGCCCAGTTTCAGCGCAAGCCCGCCCGCTCTGAGGCGGCTGCTCCCAGTTCCTAGCCACAGCTATTCCCAATCCCAGAGAATCTTTGCTGGGCCGCCAATCCCCCCTCTCCCTGAGGGAGAGGGGCTGGGGGTGAGGACTAGTCGCATTCGAGGGTATCGCGGGTGGCGCGACCGGTGACGGGGTTAACGCCCCTGGCCCGCTCGCAGAGGATGGCAAGGGCATCTTGCCGTATCAAGGCATTGGTGAAATCCGCCCCCTCGATCTGGATGTCCTCTACTCGAGCCAACCACATCATGCTGTCCTGCAGTTGTGCCTCTCGCAGATCCGCGCCCTGTAAGTTAGCCATGTCCAAGGTGGCGCCGCGCAGATCGGCCCCGCGCAGGTTGGCCTTGCTGAGGTTGGCCCCAAACAAATTCGCCCCTGCCGCTTTGACATGGCTGAGATCGCTTTGGCGCAGGTTGGCCTTGAGAAATTTCCAGCCGCTCAGGTCTTGCCCGGCAAAGCTCATGCCCTGCAGATCTCGTTTGGTGTAGTCTTCTGCCCAGGCTGGGAGCCCCAGGAGAATGACCCCCAGGTATAGTAGCAGCCCCCAAAACACCATCCCCCGCAGGAGCCGAGACAGCTTCACCCGAACCGAAGCCTGCCCAGCAACAGACATTGTGGATCCCTCCCGGAAACCTCCATGGCTTGGAAATTGCTTTTGTTTCTATCCTACCGGATGGGGATCCCACTGGCAGAGCGGGCTATCTTAAACAGTGTAAGGGGGCGCGGTGACAGCCCTACCCCCAGCTCCTCTCTCTTTGGAAAGGGGGAGTTAGGGTTCAAGGTAACGAGCCGTTTCATTGCTATTGGAAATGACTCACAAATCTTCGGCCAGTGGGGCTTCCGACAGGTCTTCTAGGCTCAATTGCACCTGCCGCTGCAGCGCTTGAATGGCTTGGTACTCCTGCTGGATGCTGGCCTGGTACTGGGCGGCAAGGACGGTGTTGCCCTCGGAAAAGGCTTGATCCCACAGTTGGGTCCAGTAGCGGTAGCGTTTCTGGCGAATTTCCAGCTCCATATTGGCAATGGCGGCCCGCACCACCATCCGTGGACGCATCAAGGCTACACGGGTGTTCTCGTCCAGCCAGAGCAGATGGCTGAGGCGCTCGTTGAGCTGTTCCTCATGGGCGCAGAGGGTGCGCAAAGCCGTCAGCAAAGGCTCTTCTTGGTCTTCCAGCTCCGGCTGCGCCGCCAGCAACTCCAAAGTCCGCTGCCACAGCTCTCGGTGAGGGCGAAAACTAAACTGCAGCTCTCGCTCCAACAAGGTCTCACGAATTTCGCGGCGGTACTCGGCAAAATGCAAGAAAATCTGCAAAAGATGGGACTCCGATTGTAAGAGCTTGGATCCCTTGTTGGCAGGAGGTTGGCGGGGTTTGGCCCAGCGGTAGCCGCGCACGGCACGGCGCAGGTCTTCTTCCAAGTCCCGGCTGAGGCGACCGTTGCCGCGGCTGAGCAATTCTGCCACTTTATGCAAGTATAAAGAGCGCCATTGTCCACCCAAACCGGCCAGCAGTTGCACAAGGGCTTGCTGGGCCTGCTGAAAATCCGCGGCTCGGCTCAGATCCCGACCGGCCAGCACCTGTTCAATTCGCCAATCCAGCCACAGGGGAGCTTGACTGAGCAAGGTTTGAAACTCAGAAACAGGATGCTCTTGCAAAAACTCGTCGGCATCTTTGCCCTCGGGAAGGGTGAGAATGCGCAGCTCGATTTCTCCGCGCCGCGCTTGGTCTTCAATGGCTTCAATGGCCCGGTTGGCCGCGTTCAACCCGGCCCGATCCGCATCAAAGTTGAGAATCAGCCGCTTCGATTGGGTATAGCGCAGCAGGACTTTCACCTGGTGGGGCGTCAAAGCCGTGCCCATAGCGGCTACAGCGTGGGCAACTCCCGCCTGATGCAGGGCGATGACGTCAAAGTACCCTTCCACCACCAAGGCTTGGTCGGCCTTGGCAATGGCGTCGCGGGCAAAGTTAAGGCCGTAGACCACCTGGCTTTTGTTGAACAGCTCGGTTTCTGGAGAGTTCAGGTACTTGGGCTGCTCCTCTCCCAAGGCTCTGCCGGCAAAGCCGATCACCCGCCCCTGCAGGTCGAAGATGGGCAGCATGATGCGGTTGCGGAAGCGGTCGTAATGTCCGGATCCCTGTTGGCGGGGAACCAGCAAGCCGGCTTCTTCTAGAAGTTGGACCGGTTGGCGCTTTTGGTTGACCAGGTATTCGTAGAGCGAGTGCCAGCCGGGGGGAGCAAAGCCGATTTGAAACTTTTGCCAAGTCTCTTCGCTCAGGCGCCGGCTGTGCAAATACTCGCGGGCTGCCGATCCCACCTGGGAGCGGAGGGCGTGCTGGTAGAAATCGGCGGCCAGGGCCAAGATCTCCAGCAGCTTTTCCTGGCGGGAGAGTTGGCGCTCGTAGTCCTGGGAGAGGGATCCCCTGGGCTCCGGCACATGGTAGCGGCGGGCCAAGTGGCGCACCGCCTCGGCAAAGGAGAGGCGCTCCATCTGGCTGACAAAGCGGATGACATCTCCGCCCGCCCCGCAGGCGAAGCACTTGTAGATCTGCTTGCTGGGGCTGACCTGAAAGCTGGGCTTGCGGTCATTGTGGAAAGGACAGAGGCCGACGAAATTCTTGCCCTGCTTGCGCAGCACCACCTTTTCCGCCACCACCTCGACGAGGTCGGCCTTCTGGCGCACCAGTTGAATGAACTCGGGGGGCAGACCGCTCATGGCCTTGGGGATCCTACACCCCATGGTACCTGCGGGGGACTTGACAGGCTGTCTTTTGACCTGACCTGACCTGCCGGAGATAATGGTCTGGCTTCAAAAGCTGGATTTTTCTATGAACGGTCTTTTGCAGATTGTTGAGAGGAAAATGCGGATCGTCAAACTCTTCTTGCTGCTTTTGCTGGTCGGTGCTGCTGTCTTTTGGGGCCCACAAGTGGCTTCTGCGGAGCCGGATTTGGCTTTGGGAGCCAAGGTCTTTCAAGCCAAGTGTGTGGGCTGTCACTTGAACGGGCGCAACAGTTTGGTGGCAGCGAAAAACCTCTCTCTGGCGGCTCTTCATGAGTACCACGTGGATACCCCTGAGCTCATCCAGGCCCAGGTGCGCAACGGCAAAGGGGCCATGCCCGCTTTTGGCAAGCTGCTCAAGCCAGAAGAAATCGAAGCCGTGGCCGCCTACGTTCTAGACCGGGCTGAGCACAACTGGAGCAAAGGCTAATGGCCCAGGAGAGGACTCAAGATCTGACCCTGGCACCTCAGATGCCGCAGGAGCAGAGCTGTGGAGCACAGGGATCCCGCCGCCGGCTCCTGTCAGTTGGCATAGGGGCCCATGGGCTGGTGGCCGTCGGCATCTCCGCCCATGGAGTGGTGGCCATTGGCGTGGTGACCCACGGCATTCTCTCGATTGGCCTTGTGGCCATGGGCGCCCTCTCCTTTGGGCTGGTGTCGATGGGCTTGGCCAGCGCCGGCCTGGTGTCCATGGGCCTTTCCAGTTGGGGTCAGCACAGCATGAGCGTGACCGAATCCCACGGATCCCATCACCATCCTTAGGTTTTGTTGGCCGGATCCTGACCGGTTCTCTTTCCACCTAGCGTTGTTAAGGAGTATTTACAATGTTCAGTTGGCACAGTTACCTGGCCTTGGCCAAGAAATCTCTGCTGGCCCTGGGAATGAGCGTTGTGCCCCTTTCTTCTGCTTGGGCCCATGTGACCGTCCATCCCAAAGAGGCCCCGGCGGGCAGCGTTGCCAAGCTCACCTTCCGCGTGCCCCATGGCTGCGATGGCTCCCCGACCATTCGCCTGCGGGTGCAGATCCCGGAAGGGGCCACCTCGGTGAAGCCGATGGTGCACCCCCTCTGGAAAATTGAGACGGTGAAAAAGCCGCTGGATAAGCCCTACGAGTCCCACGGGAAGATGATCACCGAAACAGTGGCCGAGGTGATCTGGAGCGGCGGATCCCTGCCGGATGAGTTCATGGATGAGTTCAGCCTCAGCCTCAGGCTGCCGGATCGCCCCGGCGAGACTATCCCCATCCCGGTCATCCAGGAGTGTGAACAAGGCATGTACCGCTGGATCCAGGTGGCGCAGCCGGGGGAGGATCCCAAAAACCTGCCAGAGCCGGCGCCGCTGCTGAAGCTGACGGACAAAGGAGAGACCCACGGCCACGGCCATGGCGCTCGCTAGCCGGGTTGCCGCTGGAATCATGTCTTTTTTGCAAAAGGGGATCCTCTTCTGGATTCGGGTTGGTCTCCTGGGCACCCTGCTGTGGGTGGGCGGGATCCAGCCCGTTTTTGCCCATGCCAGCTTGCTCTCCACCTTTCCCGAAGATGGAGCGATGCTGCAGGAAGCGCCGGCGCAGGTGCGGCTGGTCTTCAATGAACCTGTGCAGCTCACGCAGCTCCAGGTTCTGGACGGCAACGGCCAGGTGCTGCCCCTGGAAAACTTGGTCGGCACGGGCAACGCACCGCAGGGGGATTTGCCGGCGGAGATCCCGGAAGGGGTTTACATCGTCAGTTGGCGGGCCATCTCTGCCGATTCTCATCCGGTGAGTGGTTCGTTTGCCTTTCAGGTGGGGACGGCGGATCCGGGGCTGTTGCCAGCGCCAAGGGCAGCCCAAGCGGGGGATCCCTTCTATTGGCCGCTGGTGGGAGTGCGCTGGGGGATCTACCTGGGCAGCCTGTTTGTGGTGGGCGTGCTGGGCTGGTGGCGGCTGGTGCGGGGGCGGTCGGGCGCTGCAGGTGAGATAGAGCTCTCCGCCGAGGCCTGGGCTTTTGCGGCTGCCTGGCTCACCCTCAGCTTGACGCTGGTGGCTTTGAGTTTGCACCTGGCCCAGCTCTACCCCCACTTTGCCGGGTCGGAGCTGCTGAGCGTGCTGGCCTCTCCCTACGGATGGGGCACAGGGCTACGGCTCGTGGGGCTGGGGATCCTGATCTGGGCCTGCGAGGGCGGCCCTGGCTGGGCCAGCGGATTGGGGTCGATGGCGGTGATTGGCTCGTTTTTGCCCATCGGCCATGCCCTCACCAGCAAGTATCCAGTAGCAACAATGGCCCTCTTGGGGCTGCACCTGGCCGGCTCGGCTTTTTGGTTGGGGGGGTTGTGGGGGCTGGAGCGCCTGCTAAGCCATTCGCGCCAGCGGGACGGAGTCTTTGAGTTGACTCCCCCCGCAGTAGGCCTCATCCAGCGGTTTTCCGACGTGGCCACCTGGGCCGTGCCGGGGCTGGTGCTGGCAGGGGTGGGAATGGGGGGGATCCACCGCGGCTGGGACTGGGATCATCCCTACGGTCAGTACCTCTGGGCCAAGCTGCTGCTGGTGCTGATGATCCTAGGGTTGGCCGCCCACAACAAGTTGCGGCTGCTGCCGGCGCTGCGGTCGGGGGTCTGGGCGGCGGCTCGATCCCTGCGCCGGATCGTCCGCCTAGAGCTGGTGGGGCTCGTTCTGGTGCTGGCCTTGACCAGCTTCCTCGTGGCCCAGGCTCCCCCTGGCCCTGGGGTAGTCTCGTCCTGCCAGGAGAAATTGAGCTGGCCGGAAGGCAACTTGCACCTGAGGATTCTGCCCTGTCGTCTTGGGGAGAATGAAATTCGGGTTGAAGTGAAAGGGATCCCGGCCCAGGAGCTGACCCTTGGGTTCTCTCTGCCGGAACAGGGGATCCCCCCTTTACGCCGCACTGTGGCGCCGGCTGGGCCCGGCCAATTTGGGGTGGAGAATGTGCCCCTGGCCCTGGCGGGGGAATGGCAGATCGAGGTGAGACTGTTGGTCGGCGATTTTGAAGAACGGCGAGGCCAGATCGCGGTTTCTCTCCAGCCAGACTAAGACACCCGCCAACCGCCGAGCCAGGGGCTCTCCGCTCAAGGGGGCCAGCCTGTGGCAGAATCGAGCCAGCCTGCAAAACAGCAAAAGGCTGCGCTGCTCAGGTGACCGGCTTGGCTATGGAAGACAAAATCAGGGCGGGAACTGTGCTCAGGGGGCGCTACCGCATTCTCCATCCCCTCGGGGAAGGGGGATTTGGTGTGACCTACAAGGCGGTGGATCAAGACACCTTCGATAGCCCCTGCGTCGTCAAGCGCCTTCGCCCCCTCTCTACGGATCCCTACACGCTGGCCACGGCTCGCAAGCTTTTTGAGCGGGAAGCCAAGGTTCTCAACCAGCTCAATCACTTCGACCAAGTGCCCCGCCTGCTGGCCCACTTCGAGCAGGATCAGGATTTTTACTTGGTGCAAGAGTTTGTTGCCGGCCATGATCTCAGCCAGGAGCTGATCCCGGGCAAGCCGCTGGGCGAGGCCGAGGTTTTGCAACTGTTGCGGGATATTTTGGAGATCCTGCGCCATGTGCATGCCCACCAGATCATCCATCGGGATATCAAGCCGGCCAACCTGATGCGCCGCGATGCTGATGGCAAGTTGGTGTTGATCGACTTTGGGGCGGTGAAAGAGGTGGGACGGCTGGTCAGCCCTGCCCCCGGCCAGACCCAGTTGGCGACGGTGATCGGCTCGGTGGGCTACATAGCGCCGGAACAGCTCAACGGCAAGCCCCAGCCCTGCAGCGACCTTTACGCCGTGGGAGTTCTGGCTATCCAAGCCCTCACCGGTCGTCCCCCTCAGAAGATCCGGGATGATCCCCGCACCGGCCAGCTTATCTGGCGGGATCTGGTTCAGGTCAGCGAGGAGCTGGCGGAGATTTTGGATCGCATGATCTGTCCCCGCTGGCAAGAGCGCTTTCAGTCGGCGGCTGAGGTGCTGGAGGCGCTGCGGCCCCTGCTGCCCAGTCCTGACGAAGCTGTTCTGGCGGTGGATCAAGTTCTGGCAGCGCGCCTCTTGACCCGTGGACAGGAGAAAGCCCGCCAAGGGGATTTCCAGGGGGCAATTGCCGACTATACCCTGGCCATTCAATTGGATCCCCGCAACAGCCGCGCCTACAGCCAGCGGGGCAGCGCCCGCTACAAAAGTGGAGACTTGGCAGGGGCTATCGCAGACTACACCCAAGTTATTCAATTGGCAGGGGATGCCCGCGCCTATTTCAACCGGGGCATCGCCCGCTACCGGCTGGAGGACTACGAGGGGGCTGTTGCCGACTATACACAGGCTCTCCGCCTCAACCCGCAATGGGCGGTGGCCTACTACAACCGCGGCAATGCTTACCGGCAACTGAATCAGCAGCAGCAGGCCATTGAGGATTATTCGCGGGCCATTGAGCTCAACCCAGAGGATGTGCGGGCCTATTTCAACCGCGGCGTGGTGCGCGGCCATCTGGGAGATGCACAGGGGGCAGCAGCAGATTTTTCCGAGGTGATCAAACGGGATCCACAGGATGGAGAGGCTTATTTCAACCGGGGGGTGGCGCGGGCCCAGTTGCTGGATCTGCAGGGGGCTGTCGAGGACTACACCCAAGCGTTGCAGTTGGATCCTGGCCAGGGCAAAGCCTATTACCGGCGGGGCCTGGCCCGACAAGTGTTGGGGGATCCCCAGGGGGCTGTTGAAGATTTTTCTCAGGCCATAGCGCTGCGGGCTGCGGAAACGGGCGAACTTTCTGGGACAGAGGCGGCTGCCCAAGCAGATCTCTACTTGCAGCGGGCCATGGCCCACCTGAGCAACAACGCTCTGGAGCCGGCGCTGGCCGATTGTGAACAGGCTCTCGGCCTGGATCCCAAGCTGTCGCGGGCCTATCTCTGCCGGGGCTTGGCCCGTCAGGGGCTGGGGGATCCCGGCGGCGCCCTGGCAGACTTCAACCGTGCCCTGGAGCTGGATCCCCAGATGGCCAAAGCCTACCTCAATCGGGGCATTGCCCAGCTCGATTTGGGCAACGTCGCCGCGGCTCTGGCGGACTTGAGCCAGGCCATCGCTTTGGATCCCCAAGATGCCGGTGCCTACAGCAGCCGCGGGCGGGTTCATCGGCTGCTGGGGGATCTGCTGGCGGCCCTACAGGATTACACGGCTGCTCTGGAGCGGGATCCGCAAAACCCCCAGCTCTACTTCAACCGCGGCCAACTCCATGCGGAGCGGGAAGATTGGTCGGCAGCCTGTGAGGACTTCTCGCAGGTGTTGCAATGGGCGGCCCGGCCTGGGATCCCGCGCGGGTCGGAGCTCTTGGTGAATGCCCATCTGGGCCGCGGCATGGTGCGACAGCGGCTGGGGGACTGGCAGGGGGCGCTGGCCGATTTCGACCAAGCTCTGCAAGGAGATCCTCAATCAGGCTTGGCTTATTTCCATCGTGGCCAGGTGCGGGCTGCCCTGGGAGATGGGCCGGGGGCCATCCAAGACTACCACCAGGCTTTGGCGCTGGGGGCAACCGTGGCCGAAGCGGACATTCGCCGAGATCTGGCGCGGGTGCACGCTCAGACGGGGGATCTGCAGGCGGCCCTAGAGCAGTTGAACGAGGCGGTGCGCCTGCAGCCGCAGCGGCGGGATCTGCGCCAAGAGCGAGCCGAGCTCCATCGGCAATTGGGCCGGTGGCAGGAAGCAATTGCCGACTACGATGAGGTGTTGCGGCAGGATCCCCAAGACTGGACGGCTTGGTTAGGACGGGGCATGGCCCATCGGCAGATGGGCAACTTGGCTTCTGCCATTCAGGATCTCAGCCGGGTTTTGCAGCAGGATCCCGACCATAGGGAAGCGCTGTGGCAGCGGGGACAAACTCTGCTGCAGTTGGGCCAGAAGGAAGCGGCCCTGTCCGATCTCGACCGCCTGCTGCAAAGGGATCCCCACCACGGGATGGCCCGCCTGGCCCGCGGCTCCCTCTTGAAGGAGCTGGGGCACCCTGCGCAGGCCGAATCCGACTTTGACCAGCTCATCCAGGAAAAGGCCCAAGAGGGGGAACAGAAGCTCTCTCTGGAAGCCCACCTGCAGCGGGCCCAGGTTCGCCGCCTGCGCCACAACTTGGAGGGGGCGGTGGCCGATTTGGATCGGGCCTTGGAGCTGGCCGGCCCCGGGGCTCCGGAAGCGCTGGTCACGGCCGCCCTGCTGTACCGGGGCTTGTGTCACCAAGAGAGGGGGGATCTGGCCGGGGCGCTGGCGGATTTCACGGCGCTGATCCAGCAGCAGCCGCAGTCTTCTCAAGGATTTGCCCTGCGGGCAAGGGTGCATCTGGCTTTGGGAGACAAACAGGGGGCGTTGGCGGATCTCGACCAAGCCCTGGGTCTCAACCGGGACTGGGGAGTGGCCGATGCGGCCCTGACCTACCGTCAACGGGGGGATCTGCATCGGCAGGCCAATCGCCCTGAGCTGGCCATTGCCGACTACACGCAGGCCCTGGCCTTGAACCCACAGGAGCGCACTGCTTTGCTCTGCCGAGCTCTCTTGTGGGATCGCGCAGGGCAGACGGACAAAGCTCTGGCAGACTACACTCAACTGCTGCAACTGGAGCTGGATCCCCAAGAGCGCGTCTGGGTCTTGAACAACCGCGGCTGGGCTTGCGCCCAACAGGGGGATTTCTCGGCGGCCATCCGCGACTACACCCAAGCCATCGAGATCGACCCCTGCCACCTCAACGCTCACTACAACCGCGCCCTGGCCCGGGCTGCCTCTGGGGATTGGCAGGGGGCCTGCCAGGATTTCCAGGCTGCCCTCCAGATCCAGGAGTACCAAGGTCGGCTTTTGGAAGAGGCCAGTCTCCCTTTCTAGGGATCCACTCAAGCCTCCTCCGCACCTTCTCCTGTCCCCGGTCGCAGCAGCGGGAAGGCTATGACATCACGGATGCTAGGGGCGTCGCACAGCAGCATCGCCAGACGGTCGATGCCGATGCCCAGGCCACCGGTGGGAGGAAGGCCGTACTCCAGGGCGGTGAGGAAGTCCTCGTCGAGAAAGTGGGCCTCTTCGTCTCCGGCTGCCTTCAGGGCCGCCTGGGCCTCCAGCCGCTGCCGTTGGTCTACCGGGTCGGTCAGCTCCGAGTAGGCGTTGGCCGTCTCTCGCCCGACGATAAACAGCTCAAAGCGCTCCGCCAACCCCGGCTTGCTGCGGTGGGGCTTGGTGAGCGGACATACCTCCAGGGGATAGTCCAGAACAAAAGTCGGCTGGCGCAGACGGCTTTCGCAGCAGTGCTCGAAGGCTTTGACCAGCAGCTTGCCAGGGGAGTCCTGGGGGGAGAGATCGGGGATCCCCTGCTCGGCCAGGGCGGGCAAGAGCTCGGCGGTGGATCCCTTTTCCACGTCGATGAAGATGCCGGTGGCCTCTTCCACCAACTCCTGTATCGTCACCCGCCGCCAGGGTGGGGTGAGGTCGATGGCTTCCCCTTGGTAAGTAATTTGCAGGGATCCCCGTACCGCCAGGGCGGCGTTGCAGACCAGGGTTTCGGTCAGCTCCATCATGGTGTGGTAGTCGGCAAAGGCTTGATAGGCCTCTAGCGAGGTGAACTCCGGGTTGTGGCGGGTGGAGATGCCTTCGTTGCGAAAGACCCGCCCAATTTCGTACACCCGCTCGATCCCGCCCACCACCAGCCGCTTCAGGTGTAGCTCGGTGGCGATGCGCAGGTAGAGATCCAGATCCAGGGCGTTGTGGTGGGTGATGAAAGGCCGCGCCTCCGCCCCGCCGGGGATCACCTGCAACACCGGCGTCTCGATCTCCACAAAGCCCTGCTCCTCCAGGGTCTGCCGCAGGGAGCGGACGATCTTGGCCCGGTCGAGCAAGGTTTGCTTCACCTCGGGGTTGACGATGAGATCGACGTAGCGCTGGCGGTAGCGTTTCTCCACATCCCGTAGGCCGTGCCACTTGTCGGGCAGGGGCAGCAGCGCCTTGGTCAGCACCTGGTACTCGTCCACCCGCACCGACAACTCGCCTTTTTCGGTGCGCTTGAGACAGCCCTTGGCTCCCAGCCAGTCGCCCACGTCGAGGAGCTTGTCCAGGTTCTTGAAAGCCAGCTCTCCCATGTGCTCCGTCAGCCGTTGCTTTTCTAGGTAGAGCTGGATGGTGCCGGAGCGATCCTGAAGGGTAAAAAAGGCCAGTTTGCCCATGACCCGCCGCGCCCGGATCCGTCCGGCCACGGCCACCTGCACATCCTCCCGCTCGGCGCCGGGCTCGAGATCGGCAAATTGGGCCTGCAACTCGGCGGCCAGGTGGGTAACCGGGAAAGAATAGGCATAGGGCAGGATCCCTTGCTCCTGCAGGTGGCGGGCTTTCTCGAGACGGGCGGCCCGTTGGGCGGCTTCACTGCTGCTGGGGAGAGTGGACATAGGAGTAAAGGGAATAGAGGATTTCAGGAACGGACGGGATCCTTTTTTTACTCTTCCGGCGGCGCGATCCCGTGGGAACGCAGCAGCTCCAAAAGTCTTTCGGCCCGTTGGCGTTCTCTTTCGGCCCGCTGCTGCTCTAGGGCGGCCTTTTCCTCGCCGGTGGGCAAAACTTGGCCCTCTCGGTCACACCAGCGCAGCCATTCCGTGTTGACGCCCTCGAAGGATCCCTGCCAGAGGGTCAAGCCCAGGCCAATCTCCTCCAGCCAAGTGGAATCGAAGGGAACCAGCTCTCCCCCCCGCCGCTGAAAAAGAACCAGCGGGGATCCCTGTAACTCCCGCAGTTGCCGCAAAGGATCGTACACCCCGTAGTAGGCCACCCCAGCGCGGGCATAGTCCCTGAGTTTGCGGCCCAGCTCTTCCCCCTCGCGGTTGGAGACAATCTCAATGACCACGTCGGGGGGCTTGCCCATCTCCCAGACGAAGTAGGTGCGATCTTCCTTGCGCTCGAAGCTGGCGGGGGGAGCCACCTCCAGGCTGAGCATGACATCGGGCACCAGCGGCGGCAGCTTGAGGGCGTAGAACAGGCCGACGTTGGCCGTGGCCAAGAAGGGGATCGGCTCGCCGCTGTCTTTGGCCCTGGGTTGAAAGGAAGCGTAGAGGGCGCTGGTGAGCAGGCGCTGCAGCTTCTCTGAGTAGATGCTATCCACAGGCTGGTCGTCCTCGATTGTCAGGTTGCTGACATCCGGTGGCGGCGGCGGTGGAAACTCCGCTGCTGGTGTCGAGGGCTTGGGGGGACTGGAAGGTGCAGAAACCATGATGCCGGGATCCCTTGCAGGGTTGCTAGGGGCTGCTCGGTTGTTTGTCGATCAGCCGATATGAAACCATCTCGAGGGTAGCAAAGGCTGCTGGGAAAAGGGTGACCAGAGAGCTTCTCCAATCCCACGCCAGAGACAGAAGCCCAACCCTGGGCTTGCCTCCTTGAGCAGGGCAAGAGACAAAAAATCCTGCCAGACCTCCTCAGCTTTGGCCGGATCCCTTTTGGAGAGCAGCTAGCGCTCTGCTTGGGCGTTCAAGCGGGAGACGATCAGGTACACCACGAAGATAAACAGGGCCACCAACGCCATAGGTCGATCCTTGGTCAGTATCTTTCGCCAGTGTCTGTAGGATAGGGTGCCCACCCGAGCAGGGATCGAGTCGCTGTCCTTGCATTAAACTTTACTATATAACGCTATAGATATAAATGACATTTGCCCGCAGATTGGTTCTCGGCGGAAGATCGACTGCCGAGCTGGGCCAGTTGGGGATCCCCTCTCACTGGCTAGGCTCGGAGCTGGGCAGAGCCACCAGCAGGGCCTCCAGCAGCCGCTGCACCCGGCTGAGGCGCAGGCCAGCGTCGGACAAAACAGGGCTGTTGGGGATGATGGCGTGGCGGAACCCCAGCTTGGCGGCTTCCTTGAGGCGCTGCTCCAACTGCGGCACCGGGCGCACCTGTCCCCCCAGGCCCACCTCGCCAATCAAGACCGTAAAGGGATCCACCTGGCGATCCCGGAAGCTGGCGGCCACGGCCACCGCCACCCCCAAGTCGGCAGCCGGCTCGGCCACCTGGATGCCGCCGGCGGAGGCGATGTAGGCGTCGTATTTGGAAAGCGGGATCCCCACCCGTTTTTCCAGCACCGCCAAGATCTGCAGAAAGCGGTTGGGCTCGATGCCGGTGGCGGTGCGGCGGGGGGAGCTGTAGCTGGTGGGGCTGACCAGGGCCTGCACCTCGACCACCAAAGGGCGGGTGCCCTCACAGGCGACGATGGTGGCTGTTCCTGGCGTGGCCTGATCCCGGCTGCTCAAAAAAAGCTGCGAGGGGTTGTCTACTTCCACCAAGCCAGAGGCAGTCATCTCGAAAACGCCGATTTCCTGAGCCGCCCCAAAGCGGTTCTTGACGGCGCGCAGCAGGCGGTGGCTCTGAAAGCGATCCCCCTCGAAGTACAAGACGGTGTCCACTAAGTGCTCCAGCACCTTGGGCCCGGCCAGGGATCCATCTTTGGTGACATGGCCAACGATGAGCAGGGCCACCCCCAGTTTTTTGGCCACCCGCATCAAGAGGCCGGCACATTCCCGCACCTGGGAGACGGATCCCGGCGCTGAGCTAAGCTGCCCCCAGAAGATGGCCTGAATGCTGTCAATGATGGTCACCTGCGGCTGCAGAGCCTGGATCTCGGCCAGAATGGCCTCCAGCTCGGTCTCGGCCAATAGGTAGAGCTGCTCGCTTTCTATCCCCAGCCCCTCCGTCCCGCCGAGGCGATCTGCACGCAGCTTAATCTGTTGGGCCGATTCCTCCCCCGACACGTACAAGACAGGCCCGCCCTTGGCCAGATGAGCGGCAGTCTGCAGCAGCAGAGTGCTTTTGCCAATGCCCGGATCGCCGCCGATCAACACCAGGGATCCCGGTACAATGCCGCCCCCCAACACGCGGTCGAACTCGCCAAAGCCCGAGGAAAGGCGGGGGTGGCGATCCGAGTGCACCTGAGCGAGAGGAAGGGCTGCCTGGGGGATCCCGCTGCCGCGGCTGCGCGGGGGGACAAGACGCTGGGGTGACCCAGACTTGGGAGAGGGGGTGAGAACCACCTCCGTCAGGGTATTCCAGGCGCCACAGTTGTCGCAGCGGCCCAAAAACTTGGGATAGCGCTCGCCGCACTGGCTACACTCCCAGACGGTTTTGGCCTTGGCCATGAGCAGGGATCCCGCCTCTTTCTCAGGATACAAAGACTCGATCCCGCTGGCGCAATCAGGATCTCCGCAAGGGCTCCGACCGGCTGCCGCTAACTGTGGGGCACAGGAACGGCAGGAATGGGCACCTCCGGCAAGACTAGGGATCCGCACTGGCCGTGGTGGCGCAGCAGATGGTCACAGAGCACCAAAGCCACCATCGCCTCCACCATCGGCACCGCCCGCGGCAGCACACAGGGATCGTGGCGCCCCCGCGCCGCCAAGACCGTCTCCTGCCCGTCGAGGGTGACCGTGCTTTGGGGCTGGCGAATGGTGGCGGTGGGCTTGAAGGCCACCCGCAGGACGATATCTTCCCCGTTGCTGATGCCCCCCTGGATGCCGCCGGAGCGGTTGCTGCGGGTGCGCCAGCCGCTGGGGGTCATGTAAAACTCATCGTTGTGCTGCTTGCCCGTCAGGTAGGTGCCGGCAAACCCCGACCCAATCTCAAACCCCTTGCTGGCCGGCAGCGACATCACCGCCTTGGCCAGGTCGGCTTCTAGTTTGTCAAACACGGGGCAGCCCAGCCCGCGGGGCACATTGCGGGCCACGCACTCCACCACTCCCCCGAGAGAATCCCCTTCCCGCGCCGCTGCTTCGATTTTCTCAATCATTGCCGCCGCCGCTTCTGGGTCGGGGCAGCGGACAATGTTGGCTTCCACCTGCTCGGCTGTTACTGAGCTGGGATCCACCTGCGCCTCCACGTCTTTGACCCGCTGCACATAGGCCAGGATCTCCACCCCTGCCGCCAGACGCAGGATCTTCTTGGCAATGGCCCCGGCGGCCACCCGGCCAATGGTCTCCCGCGCCGAGGCCCGTCCTCCCCCCTGCCAGTTGCGGATGCCGTACTTGGCCTGGTAGGTGGCATCAGCATGGGAAGGGCGAAAGGTGGTGGCCATTTCGCGGTAGTCCTGGGGGCGGGCGTCCTGGTTGCGCACCAGGATGTGGATGGGCGTGCCCAGCGTAAAGCCCTGGAAAACCCCGGAGAGGATCTCGCAGCGATCCGCCTCCTGGCGCGGCGTGGTGATGGAGCTCTGGCCGGGGCGGCGCCGATCCAGCTCCGCCTGGATGTCGGCCTCGCTCAAGGGCAGCCGCGGTGGGCAGCCGTCCACCACCACCCCCACCGCCCCCCCGTGGGACTCACCGTAGGTGGTGACGCAAAACAAGACGCCGAAGGAGTTGCCGTTGGCCATGGGATCCCTGGGTTGCCAAGAGGTAGAGAAGCTGCCCGCTCCGTTTGCGCTAGCAGGACAGAGTCCTTCGAGGCCTGAGCGAGCTCTAGGGTTGGGGATAAAAAGCCCCCAAGCGACTGTTTTCTATTCTGCACCAGGGAACTGCCGAGCAGCGCGGTGCAACTGACGGCAGCCGGCGATCCCCCGCAACACCAGGTGGGGATCCCAGTGCAGTTCCCTGTCCAGGGGGCGCAGGTGGGCGTAGAGCAGCTCGCCATCGCCGCCGGTTACTAGCAGGGGCCCCTGGGGAAAGCGGCGCCGCCAGTCGACGATGAAGTCCTGCAAGCCGGCCAGCAGGGTGTGGAGAATGCCGCTGCGGATGGCAGCCCCAGTGTCCCTGGCCCAGCGGGGGGGCAAGGGATCCGCTGCCTCCCACTCCACTTTGGGCAGGCGGGCGGTGTGGTCGGCCAGTGCCTGTGCCTGCAGCCCTAGGCCGGGCAGGATCGCCCCTCCCAGCAGGGATCCCTCCGGGTCAGCCCCCGTCAGGGTTAGGGCGGTGCCGGCGTCGATGACCAGACAGGGCCAGCCGTAGTGGATGCCGGCAGCCCAGACGGCCAGCGCCCGATCCAGCCCCAGGCCGGGGTAGGGATCCCGCAGCGGCACCTGGGAGAGTCCAAGGCAATGCACCCACGGGGATCCCGGCGGCAAAGGGGCAGAGCCAACGGCAGCCAGCCACAGCTCCGTCTCTTCCGGCCAGGACAAGGGCCGGTGGGCAGGGAACTGTTCCACCTTGACCAAGGTCTCCCCCACAAACCAGCCCCAGCGCACGTGGGTGTTGCCCAGCACCGCCGCCAGCCACCGGTCGGGTTGGGCCTCAAAACTCATGCAGCAGCTCCGCCTCCACGCGAAACAGCTCCACTGGCTGATCCGCAGGGATCCCGGCCAACCTTTTGGCGGTGGAAAGCTGCCATTCCGTTGTCAGGGCTTCTCCGGGCAGCAACACCGCCCCCCGCGTGCCCGTGCGAATGAACAGGCCCATGCGTGTGGGATCCACCTGCTCCAGCGAGGGGATGGGCACCACCCGTCGCACGATGGCCACCTGGATGGACGCCGACTCCAGCTCCCCAGGTCGCAGGGGCGGATAGCGCCAGTCGCGGGTAACAGCCCCCACCGCTGCCCGGATGGTGGCCCTGGCCAGATCCTCGCCGCCGGGATCCAAGCTGCCCCAACAGCCGCGGGGCCGCCCCTCCCTGGTCACCGTAACAAAAACTCCCGCCGGGCGCCGCCAGTGGGGCGGGATCTCTTCTGGGGCGGGCAGCACCTGGCCAGTGGCGAAGTAGTGGGCGATGGCCTGCCGCGCCAGGGCCGGCAGCGTCTCAGGAAGGGGTGGCGGCTGGCCGGGAGCGGGGATCCCTGTCCCCTTCGCCTCTTCCTCCCTGGGGTCGACCAAGGCGCCTGCCCAGAAAGTCGTGGCCGGGGACGGGATCCCGCCAACGCGCCCGGAAACCTCTGGCTGGGATCCAACCAGCAGCACTAGCCCCGCCCCCAGAAACAAGGTCAGTAGGCCGAGCAGGCGAACGGCAAAGGTGGACATGGGCAGGGATCCCCTTGGCAAGGGAGAGAGGGTTGGCAACCCAACTCTAGGCTAGGCTACGCCCCCGCTGCTGCAGGTACTGGAAAACGGTGTTCAAGTCCTTGTCGCCTCGCCCGGAGCAATTGACCACCACCCGCTGCTGGGGGCCAAGCTGCGGCGCCAAAGTCTTCAGGTAGGCCAGGGCATGGGCTGTCTCCAGGGCGGGGATGATCCCCTCCAGGCGCGACAGCAGCAGCAGCGCCTCCACCGCCTCGTCGTCGGTAACCGCGTAGTACTCGGCCCGCCCAATCTCTTTTAGGTAGCTGTGCTCCGGCCCTACGCCAGGGTAATCCAGGCCGGCGCTGATGGAATGGGCCTCCTGCACCTGGCCTTCTTCATCTTGCAACAGGTAGCTCATGGCCCCGTGCAAGACCCCAATGCGACCGCGGTTGAGGGTGGCGGCGTGGCGGGATGTGTGCAAACCCTCCCCGGCAGCCTCAATACCGATGAGCCGCACCTGAGGATCGCGGATAAACTCGTTGAACAGGCCCAGGGCATTGGAGCCGCCGCCCACACAGGCCAGCAACACGTCCGGCAACCCTCCCCATTTCTCCTGACACTGCTGCCGCGTCTCCTGGCCAATGACATCGTGAAAGGCCCGCACCAGCTTCGGGTAGGGGTGGGGCCCGGCCACCGTGCCAATGACGTAGTGGGTGGTCTCCACATGGGTTACCCAGTCGCGGATGGCCTCGGAGAGGGCATCTTTGAGGGTGGCTGTGCCGGCTTCCACCCCGCGCACCTCAGCGCCCAACAGGCGCATCCGCTGCACGTTGGGGGCCTGCCGCTCCATGTCCAGCGCCCCCATGTAGATGACGCATTCCAGGCCGAAGCGGGCGCACACCGTTGCCGTGGCCACCCCATGTTGGCCGGCGCCGGTCTCGGCGATGATCCGCCGCTTGCCCATGCGCACCGCCAGCAGCACTTGGCCGAGGGCGTTGTTGATCTTGTGGGCGCCGGTGTGGTTGAGGTCTTCCCGTTTGAGGTAGATCTGGGGGCCGCCGTAGTGTTCGGTAAGCCGCTGGGCAAAGTAAAGCGGGCTGGGCCGCCCGACAAAATCCCGCAACAAGCTGTGCAACTCGGCGCGAAACTCGGGATCCTGCCAGTGCCGCTCAAAGGCTTCCTCCAGCTCCGTCAGGGCGCTCATCAGGGTTTCCGGTACAAAGCGGCCCCCAAACGGCCCAAACCGGCCCTGGGGATCCGGGCGCACCTGCGGGTCAAGGGGATCCCAAGCAACAGCGTGGGCAGCAGCAAGAGGAGTTGAGGTCATGGCAAATCTGTTGGTGCGGGCTGGGCAGCCGGCAATAGGAGACAGTCCTCCCTATTTTACAAAAGTCGGAAACGCGGGAAGGCGACTATTTGCCGCCCTAGAGGGTGGGATCCCGCCAAAACCGGCTTTGAATAGGGGACTTCCAGGGATCTTTAGGATGAGGCCGTCTGATTTTGGGGAGCGGCCTTTATGGACAAGCATCTGCAAGAGTTGCTCCAGCAAGAAGATCAAAAGCGCATAGACGAAGAACTACGCCGCACCTATGCCCTTTCTCAAAAGTCTCAGGGAGTGGCAATCTTTTTGTCGTTATTGCTGGCTTTTGCAGCCTACATTTATACGCGGCGATGGAAAGCGCTGATGGTCTTTTTGGGGTGGTGCATTTTTGTAAGGACTCCGTCCCGCTGACGCGAACGGCGTGTTGTTTGGCGACGAAGAAGGAGAAGTTTCTCTCCCTGGACTTTTTCTGGCCTCCACCTGGGCAGCAGTGGACAACTGCGCCGCTATCCAGCGAGCTAGAGAAAAAATTGAACTGCTGCGCTCCGGGCAAAACCTCGATAGCGACCGGCGGAGTTAATCGACATCAAATCAACAAGCTGGAAACCCTATCCTTCTCCCCTCTCCCTGTGGGAGAGGGGTTGGGGGTGAGGGATCCCTTTGCCAGCAGCAGTTTAGAAAAAAGGAGCCTAGAATAGCCGCAGATCCGAAAAACTCGAAACCATGAGATCTGCTGCTTGCTTAGCCTGTCTGCTCGCCGCTCTCTTTGTGGGAAAAGGGATCCCGGCTCTGGCCTCACCCGCTCTTTTGGTACTGGCCCAGTCAAGTTTTCAGCCCTACATCAATGCCCGCTTTGGCTATCGCCTCGACTATCCGGCCGATTTTGTCCCCCAAGGGGAATCCGATAGCGGCGACGGTCAGGTGTTTGTCGGCGAAGAGGGGGCTGAGCTCCGCGTTTGGGGTGGGTACAATATTTTTCAAGCAACGCCCGCCAGCGCCCTGCAAGAGGAGTTGCAGCGCAGCCGAGAAAGCGGACGCCGGGTTACCTATCAAGTTGCCGGTCGGGATTTTTTCGTGGTCTCCGGCTACGAGCCAGGCAGCTTGCGGATTTTCTATCTCAAAAAGCTTGTCCGCCCCTCTCTAGAGGCTGGCTTTGAATTGGTCTATCCGGCTAGCCGGCGCGAGCGCTACGACCGGGATGTGGAAGCCATAGCCCGCTCCCTGCGCTTTGGGGATCCCTGACCCAGGCCCCAGTTGGGGCATGATCATAGGGATCCCTGGCAAAACCCAATGGCCGAGAGACCGCTGGACAGTTGGCTGCGGGAACGGATGCAAGCCGTTGGCCTTTCCTCATGGCAGGCCTTGCAAGCTCAAGCAGGGATCAGCCGCCGCGCCCTCGATCAGGTGCGTCAAGGGCGGTGGGGATCCCTGCGCCTGGAGCAACTGCAAAAGTTGGCTGCCGCTCTCCGGTGGGATGTGGGATCCCTGCTTGGCGGCGGAAGGGGCTCTGACAATGCAGAGGCAATCTTCTCCCTGCTGCAGCCGCTGCTGACCAGCTACCCCACCGTCCGCGAGATTGCCCGGCGCAAGCCGGATTGGCCGGCCCAGAACGTGACGGCTCTGTTCCGGTCGCTGGATGCCCTGCTGCAGCAGTGGGGGTATGAAGCCATCGGCAGCCCTCTTGAATCTGTCCCCTTCGACCCGCAACTGCACCAGCCGGATCAGCCGGACATTCGGCCTGGGGATCCTGTCTATATCCGCTTTGTCGGCTACCGCTGCGGCCAACGCATTCTTTGCCCGGCCAAAGTTAGTCGCTCCCTGCCCGGAGGATTGAGCTGATGGCACCCGTCCCCAAAGCGACGCTGGCTATTGATTTTGGCACCAGCAATACGGTTGTGGCGGTTTGGGATCTTGGACAAGAAGCGCCCCGCCTGCTCAGCCTTCCCGGCCTCTCCCGCCCCGGTTACGCGGCCATTCCCAGCCTGGTCTACGTCAAGGGAAAAGGCCAGCTCTTGGTGGGGGAAACCGTGCGCGCCGGGCGGTGGGGGGCAGTGGATCCGCAGCGCTTGTTTCAGGGCTTCAAGCGGGATCTGGTGGCGGAGTTTGTGCCCCCGCCGCGAGTTCTGGATGGGGAGCGCTACGATGCCGAGAGGGTGGCCCAGGCTTTTTTGCAGGCGGTGATGGAAGCCATCCAACAAGAGTACCCGCAGCCGCAACAGGTGGTGTTTACAGCTCCCGTCGGCTCTTTTGAGCGCTACTTAAACTGGCTGCGGAGGGTGGCCGGGGATCCCATTCAGATTGTGGACGAGGCCACTGCTGCTGCCCTGGGCTATGCGGTTGGCCAGCCGGGATCCCTTGTGCTGGTGGTGGATTTCGGTGGCGGCACCTTGGATCTCAGCCTGGTGCGCACCCTTCCCCCTCAGCCGGGCGACCCTGTCCTCAAGGCGGAGGTGATTGCCAAGGCCGACGCCTACGTGGGCGGATTGGACATCGACATCTGGATTGCCGAATACCTGCTGGGGCAACTGGGGCTGAGCCGGCAGCAGCTGGGGGCCCTGAGCTGGATCACCCTTTTGGAGCAGGCAGAACAGCTCAAGATCGCCCTTTCTGCCCAGCCCAAGGCGGTGGGCAGTTGGTTTGACGACGAGGCCCTAACTGCCTATGAGCTGCAGTTGGATCGGCAGGTGCTGGAGGAGATTTTAGAAACCCACCAGCTCTTGGATCAAATCCGCCAGTGCCTAGACGATGTGCTTCTCACTGCCCAGGCCAGGGGAGTGGGCAAAGGCCAAATTGAGCAGGTGCTCCTGGTGGGAGGCAGCTCCCAACTGCCGGCAGTCCAAGAGCTGCTCCGCTCCTACTTTGGCAAAAAGAAAGTCCGCTGCGAACGCCCCTTCGACGCTGTGGCCTTGGGCGCCCTGCAGGTGGGCCGCCAAGTTAAGCTGGAGGATCGCCTGCACCACAGCTACGCCATCCGCCTCTGGGATCCCTTGCAAAAAAGCTATATCTACTACCCTCTGTTTGAGCGGGGCAGCCCCTACCCCTGCCGACGCTCCGAGCCCTTGATCTTGCAGGTGGCCAACGACGGGCAAACCGAAATTCGCCTCGATGTGGGAGAAGTGGCCCAGGTGGCCCAGGCCGAGGTGGTTTACGACGAGCTGGGGCGCATGAGCAGCCGCCAACTCACTCGACAAACCGATTTTCGATCCCTGGCCCCTGGCGCCGAGCCGGCTTGTCTGGCCCGCCTGCAACCCCCAGGCCGAGCAGGAGAAGATCGCCTCAAGGTGGAATTTGCCGTCGATGCCTCGCGGCGGCTGCTGGCCACTATCTTCGACTTGCAAACCCAGCAACTTTTGGTAGAGGCCCAGCCCGTAGCCACCCTGAGTTAGAGAGAGAAAGGCACTCAGCCTCTTGTCGCACCGAAACCCAAACAGCGCTATCTGGCCCTCCTCCCCTCTCCCTCAGGGAGAGGGGCCGGGGGTGAGGGATGCCTCAGGGAGAGGGGCTGGGGGTGAGGGTAAATTTGAAACGACCATAACCCGATCGATTGGATGGGGATTTGATTGGGCCTAGCTTGAGCAATTCAGTATTTGAGAAAAAGCCTTGTTTTCGCCACCACCTCCCTCTTTTGCCCGTCCCCCCCTAGACTTTATCCCGCTGGCCTACAAGCCCTGGGTGCTGCGGCTTGTCCACGGGATCCTGCCGCTGCTGTTGCGGCTGAGGGTGCGGCCCTGGCTTCCTTCCGGCATTGCCAAAATCGAGGCTAGGGGCGTGCAGACCCTGGCGCAGCTCTACCACCAGTTTCAGGCGGGCCAGATCCGGCTGATCCTCGCTTTCCGCCATGTGGAGGTGGATGATCCCCTGGTGGGCCTCTACGTGCTCTCTCGCCTGGTGCCGCAGGCTGCCCGTCACCAAGGGATCCCCCTCCGCAAACCCATTCACGCCCATTTTCTCTACGACCGGGGCATGCCTCTTTGGGGTGGCAGGTGGCTGGGGTGGCTACTGTCTCGCCTGGGCGGGATCCCTGTGCATCGGGGACGGCGGGTGGATCGGCTGGCGCTGGCGGCGGCGCGGCGCCTACTGCTGGACGGCCCATTTCCTTTTGGGATCGCCCCGGAAGGGGCCACCAATGGCCACAGCGAGCGGGTCAATCCTCTGGAGCCGGGAACGGCGCAACTGGCCTTTTGGTGCGCCGAAGACCTGGCCAAAGCCGGTCGTTCGGAAAAGGTGGTTGTGGTGCCCATCGGGATCCAATATCGCTACCTAAAGCCCTCTTGGAAAAAGCTGGAGCGCCTGCTAAGCCACCTCGAGCGCCTCAGTGGCCTGACGCCGCCGGCGGATCCCAAGCCTTCCGCAAACCGCCACTGGGCTCAGCGGATCTGTGGCCTGGCCCACCACCTGCTGGCCCAGATGGAAACGTTTTACGGCCTTCCCCCTCTTCCTTCTGGGGCGCCTTTCAACGCCCGCCTGGAACGGCTGCTCCACACGGCGCTGCAGACAGCCGAGACCTACTTTGGTCTGTCTCCCCAAGGGGACTGGAACAGCCGTTGCCGCCGCATCGAAGAAGCCGCCTGGACCCAGATCTACCGAGAAGAATTGCGGCATCCCGGATCCCTGGCCCCGCTGCAGCGGGGGTTGCTCAACTGGAAAGCCCAGCAGGCCACCCTCTACCTGCAGCACATGCGCCTGGTGGAAAGCTGCGTGGCCGTGCAAGAAGAGTACTTGCTGAGCAGGCCTTCTTTTGAGCGGCTGGCAGAAAGTGCCCTGATCCTGTTTGATGTCTTGGCCCGCCTGCGCGGCGATCCCTACCCGGCCCGGCCTCGCCTGGGTTGGCGAGAAGTTCAAGTTACGGTGGGGGATCCCATCTGGGTGAGCCAGCGGTGGGAACGCCAGTACCGCCAAGGCCGCCAGGAAGCCAGACAGGCAGTAGCCGAGCTAACTCAAGATTTGCAACTTGCTCTCGAGCGCATGATCTCTTGAAGCAGCAATAGGCCTGGCTGGCACAGTTGCCTGTGGTAGGGATGCGGAGCCCTTTCTCCATCTCCCCTCTCCCTCTGGGAGAGGGGCTGGGGGTGAGGGCGGATCCCCCTGGGAGAGCCGACTTTAGTCGGAGGAGTGTCAAGACCATCTATAAGCAATGGCTAGGCCAGTTGCTCCTTTGACGTAGTCAATGTCTTCGCGGAACTTTTTGAGCTCCTGCTTTTAGATTGCATAGGCAGCATCAAGGGCGGTGGTAGGGGAGCCGAGACGCTTTGGAAGTTCTCCTTTCCCAAAAGCAAGAAGACTCAACCTCGGTCGGGTGCTGCCCCAGCTTTTGGGAAGACAGCAGGGGGGATAGAAACAGCCGTTGCGCCAAGGTCTGCCCAAAAAGCAAGGGATCCCTAGAGAAGGGATCCCTCTTCTAAGACCAATTGAGACTAGAACAAATTAGTCGCGCTCAATGTACAAAAAGAGCACGGCCATGGTTACTGCCGGAAGCAGCCAACCGACAATGGGGACGAAAATCCAAGGAAGATAAGCAGCAGCGTAAGAACCGGTCATGGTTTTGCTCCTCTCCAGTGTCTTGACAAGCTTGACAACTAATTCACCAACCCTCGAAAGATGGCGTCGATCCCGGCAAAGTTCTCCAACAGGAAGTAGGCAGCAAAGACGCCACCCATGCCTCCCAAGAAAAATCCTGCCGTCAGATCCCCCCAGCCACGCGCCGTAGATAGAGGATTGGCTCCCGGCGTTTCCGGCTTGTTTCCAAAGGTAACACTGCCATACGCAGACATGCAGGCGGTTCCCAGCAACACAATCACCATGGCCGTGACCAGCCCACCCAAATTGGCCGCCTCAGGATAGTCGCGCAGCGGGCCCACCACGATTTCCGGCCCCACCAAGAAATAGCCATGCGCCAACCCAATCTCCAGCCCCCGCAACAGCGGCGATAGGCCAGGACGGTTGATGGGGAGATTGTTGATAAACAGACGGGTGACAGGAGAATCGCTAATAGGCGTCGAAAGATGCCCCTCGCAGGGATCGTCGTTAAAGGTGCGAATGTAATCCATGTCCGAAGGTCCTGCCTGGAATTTTGCGACTCATTCTACGAGGCTTAAGTTACGCTCTCGGCAACCCATACTCGGATCGTTAAAAAAGTTCACGCTCGCTTAACACAGAGATAGCTCCTCAGTTTGAGACTTTTCCCCGGCGCTCCACGCTGCTTCCGGGCTCTGACCCACCAGCAAACGCGAACCCCCCTGCGCAACTTACGGGGGGAGAAAAGAAAGGCTTAGACTCACCGGCTGGTGGTGAAGAACGAACGGCTTCACCTTGACCTTAAATTATCCTGAATTGCGGGGCTTTGGAACTCTTGTAGCCCCCTTCGTCGTCTCATGAGTCTGGGCAAGCGTTCTGCCCCCGTTCTCTTCCCAGCCTTTCACCCCATTGGCTGGCCTAGAAGTTTGATATCCTATCGGGGGGCTGCTGTTGAAGGTAGCGGCACTTGCCCTTCTTCCCCTGTGATGCCGTTCGCGCAGGCGCGACGGAGTTCTGTATGCAAGCAACCCTCTCCATGACCGGTTCACTCCCTCAAACTAGGGAAGCCTCTCCCCTTCTGGAGACCCTGTTGGTGGTGGATGACGAGGATGCCATTCGGGAGACAGTTGCCCTGGCTTTGGAAGAACAGGGGTATCAAGTTTTACAGGCCGCCGATGGCCGGCAAGCGCTGGAGTTGGTGTATACGGCGGAGCGGCTGGATTTGATGATCCTGGATCTGATGTTGCCCAGCTTGAACGGCCTGGATCTCTGCCGGCTGTTGCGCAGGGAGGGCAACACGCTTCCCATTTTGATGCTGACGGCCAAAAGCAGCGAGACCGACCGGGTGGTGGGCCTGGAGCTTGGCGCCGACGACTACCTGACCAAGCCCTTCGGCATGCGGGAGCTGATCGCCCGCTGTCGCTCGGTGTTGCGCCGGCAGCAGCAGTCCCACCCCAGCGATGCCACGGTGCTCCGCTACGGGGATGTGTGCATGTTTACTCAGGAGTGTCGCGTGTTGGTGCGGGGTGTTGAGGTCAGTTTCTCCCCCAAGGAGTTTCGTCTGTTGGAGCTGTTTATGTCCAACCCCCGCCGCGTCTGGACGCGGGAGCAGCTTCTGGAGCGCATCTGGGGATCCGACTTTATGGGCGACAGCAAAACCGTGGATGTGCACATCCGCTGGCTGCGGGAAAAGTTGGAGCTGGATCCCAGCAACCCCGAGTATTTGGTAACGGTGCGCGGTTTCGGCTATCGCTTCGGCTAGTGTTCTGGGGTGTTTTGAGAGCCTCTCCCACGCCACTGGCGGGCAAAGGAGAGTGCCTCGGCACGGGTTTGGATCTGCCCCCAAGCCTGCGCCTCTTGCAGGGCTTGCAACAACTGACCTACCCAGGGGCCGGGTTTGGCCCCCAAGCTGTCCACCAGATCCTGGCCATCCAGCAGGGGCACCAGATGGGCCAAGGGATCCTGGGGATCTTCGTAGCGCTGAAGCCAAGACTCCAGCTTTTGGGGGTCGCCGCCCGTGGCTGCTGCCAACAGCGCCAGGCCGCCGAACAGGGATCCCGCCTGGTGATAGAGCCGCCACTGTTGCGCAGGGGTGGGGGAGTCGGCCAGAAGAGACTGGAGCTGAGGCAAGAGGTGGTGCAGCTTTTGGATGGCCCGCATTTCTGCGCGGCTGAAGCGCAGCCGTTCCAGTTCGGTTTCCACCACTGCTGCCGGGGTTCCCGCCGGATCCCACAGCAAGGCCGCCAGCACCGCCGCCAGCAGCCTGCTGCTCCCTTCGCGTGAGCGGTGCGGGGCACCTTCCGTCAAAGGTTGGGCCAGCTCTGCCAGGGTGCGGGGATACTGCCGTTGCCAGGTCTCGGCCCACCACCACACCGCTTGAGCTTGAAGGAAGCCCGGACTCTCCGCTTGCAAGCGGGGCAGCCAAGCCTGCAGCAACCCCGCCGCCACCGCCGCCTGCAGGTGGGCCAGCCCCGCCATCCCTGTTGCCAGCAGGGCCACCACCTCTGCTCGCACCCGTTCTGCCGCTACCTGGGCCAAAAGGGGGGCCCGCTCTCGGATCGCCTCCTCGGTGGCCGGATCCAGCGCAAACCCCAGTTGGGCCGCCTGGCGGTAGGCCCGCAGCAGCCGCACCGGGTCGGCGCTCAGGTTGTCGGGGTGTACCATGCGCATCCGGCCCTGGCGAATATCGGCTCGTCCGCCGGTGGGATCCAGCAGTTGCTCCCTTTGCAGATCCAAGGCCAGGGCATTACAGGTGAAATCCCGCTGCTCCAGATCCGCCTCTGGGGTGGGACCTGCCTGCAGCCCCACATCCACAGTTAACTTTGCCAACACCATACGGGCAATCTGCCGCTCGGCATCCAACACCACAAAGCCCGCCCGCAGCCGCCGCGCCACCCCCGCCGCCCACCCCACGGGATCCGCAGCGCACATCAG
This sequence comes from Synechococcus sp. H55.7, assembly GCF_047462395.1. Taxonomy (NCBI): domain Bacteria; kingdom Bacillati; phylum Cyanobacteriota; class Cyanophyceae; order Synechococcales; family Synechococcaceae; genus Synechococcus; species Synechococcus sp. H55.7. The sequence continues at coordinate 18,057 of NZ_JANSJD010000019.1, read as the reverse complement.
ATCCAAATCCGCCGGCGCTTCCGCATCCTCGGCCCTGCCCCGCAGCCAAGCCAGGTAAGCATCCCGCAGGGATCCCCCTACCCAATAGCTCTCCGGCGGCAGCCACTTCTCAGGAAAAGGCAGCCATTTCCGGAAACAAGCCAGCAGCCATGGCAGGGCTTCGGTCATACGTTCTCGTTCGCGTCGGCGGTGTGAAGCACTTTATAGCTTAAACGGCAGGAAGCGCGGCCCCCCGCCCCTTAGAAGAGTGGGTGTCAGGGAGATTCTCCTACGGAACTGAACTATAGTAGGTACCAGAGCTTGCTGGTTCTTCCCAATAAAGACTGGAGCAACTGACCGTGGGGCTATTCAGCCGATTTTCCCGTGACATGGGCATTGATTTGGGCACTGCCAACACGCTGGTCTACGTGGCTGGGCGAGGCATTGTCCTACAAGAGCCCTCTGTGGTCGCCATCGACCAAAACACCAAGCAACCCCTGGCCGTGGGGGAAGATGCCAAAAAAATGTTGGGCCGTACTCCGGGCAACATTGTGGCGGTGCGCCCTCTGCGAGATGGGGTGATCGCCGACTTTGACACGGCGGAGATGATGCTCAAACACTTCATCCATCGCGTGCACGAGGGCCGCTACCTGATTGCTCCGCGCATTGTGATCGGGATCCCCAGCGGCGTAACCGGTGTGGAGCGACGGGCGGTAATGGAAGCGGCCCTGCAAGCCGGCTCGCGGGAGGTGTATTTGGTGGACGAGCCGGTGGCAGCAGCGATCGGGGCCGGCCTGCCGGTGCAAGAGCCCACCGGGAACATGATCATCGACATCGGCGGCGGCACCACCGAGGTGGCTGTCCTGAGTTTACAGGGGATCGTGCTGAGCGAGTCGGTGCGAGTGGCGGGAGATGAGCTGAGCGAAGCCATCATCCAGTACATGAAAAAAGTTCACAACCTCACCATTGGGGAGCGCACCGCTGAAGAGATCAAGATTCAGATCGGCTCTGCTTACCCGATTCAAGAGGAGCTGAGCATGGAAGTGCGCGGGTTACACCTGCTCTCCGGCCTGCCCCGGACCGTCACGGTGAAAAGCACCGAGATTCGCGAGAGCATGGCCGAGCCCCTCTCGGTGATCGTGGAAGCCATTAAGCGCACCCTGGAGCGCACGCCGCCGGAGTTGGCCGCCGACATCATCGACCGCGGCATCATGTTGGCCGGAGGGGGAGCGTTGCTCAAGGGCCTGGATGCTCTGATCAGCCATGAAACCGGCATCCTAGTTCACATCGCCCCCGATCCCCTCAGTTGTGTGGTGCTGGGTACTGGGCGGGTTTTGGAGGATTTTAAAACCTTGGGTCGAGTGTTGAGCGGCAGCTTCAAGGGCTAGAGGAGTTTTTCCCATCCCTGATTTGAGGTGTGAGTCGAGTGGGTCAGAGAGGAATCGCTTGAATCGGCTACGCCAATGGTGGAGGCGCCATGGTTTGGGGCTGCTCCTGTCTGCTCTAGCGATGGGGGCTGCATTAGGACTGCGCCAAACCCAAGGATCCCTGTTGGTGGAGTTGTACACTTGGATCACTGCCCCGGCCCGTCCGCCTGTGGATCCCGCCGCGGTGCTCAGCCAGGCTGCCACCCGTGAGCTGCAAGCCCTGGTAGCCGAGTTGCAGTACCAAAATCGCGAGCTGAAGCGGCTGCTGCAATTTACCGAGCAAATGCCCCAAGCGGGGATCCCGGCAGCCGTGGTGGGCCGCAGCGCCGATCACTGGTGGCAACAGCTCACCCTCAACCGTGGCAGCCGGCACGGAGTCAGGGTGGGAGATGTGGTCATGGCGCCGGGCGGGTTGATCGGGCGAGTCGAGTCGGTTACTCCCAATACCAGCCGGGTGCTCCTGATCAGCGATCCCACCAGCCGTGTCGGTGTGATGTTGAGTCGCAGCCGATACATGGGCATCTTGCGAGGTACGGGCACCCAAAGCGCTGTTTTGGACTTTTTCGACAAGGCTCCCAAAGTCGAGGTGGGGGATGTGGTGGTGACCTCGGGCCTCAGCAGCTTTTATCCAGCCGGGGTTGTGGTAGGAACGGTTCGAGCGGTCAACTTGGACGCCAGCCCTGCTCCTCAAGCCACTGTCGAACTGTCGGCGCCGCTGGGCCTCTTGCAATGGGCCTTGATCTACCGCTATGCGCAACCTTCTGCTTCTTAAGCTTGGGTCTTGCCTCAATTGGGTGGTGACTGCCCTCTCAGGGGTGCTGGCAGCGGTGGCCCCTTGGTGGCGAGGGCCGGGCTTGGAGCTGGCGGGCCTAACCCCCGATTGGCCCTTGATCTGGGTGGTGTGCTGGAGCGTGCGGCGCAAGGCTTGGCAGGGGGCTGTTGCCGGGATCACGCTGGGTTTTCTGCAAGATGCGCTGACCAGCCCTTGTCCTACCCATGCGCTGGGGCTGGCCGTAGTCGGGATCCTCACCGCCAAGTTGCAAAAACAACGCTACATGCAGGAAGACTTCATTTCGGTGGCCTTGATCGTCTTCGGTATGGTGGTGATCGCCGAAACCCTGATGGCGCTGCAATGGATGTGGCTCGTGGCCTCGCAGGGATCCGAGAATCTGGATCCAGCAGGAATGCAAACTTGGCTGGATGGATTGCAGTCTCTCAGCAGCACCGGCGGCGATGGCCCGCGTTCTCTGGAGAGCATCTGGTGGAACCATCAACGCAATGCCCTCACATCTGCCATTTTAAGTAGCCTGTGGGCACCTGCCCTCTATTGGCCCCTCAGCCGTTGGTGGCAATTTCAAGAGCGAGACCTAAGAGAGAGCTAGCTTCAGCTCCGACCCCCGTTTTCGCCTAAAATGACAAAGCCATCTGCGGCCCGCCGGCAATCTTGAGCCAACTGGCCGCATTGAGATTGGATGGATTCAAATTCAGTGGGAGGGATCCATGCCCCATACCATCGTCACCGACGTTTGCGAAGGCATTGCCGACTGTGTGGAGGCCTGCCCCGTCGCCTGCATTCACCCTGGCGACAGCAAAAATGCCAAAGGCACCGACTACTTCTGGATCGACTTTGCCGCCTGCATCGACTGTGGCATTTGCTTGCAGGTTTGCCCGGTAGAAGGCGCGATTTTGCCGGAGGAAAAGCCGCATCTGCAGCGAGTGCCCCGCTAGGCTGGTGGGCTGCTTCATTCTGCTTGCTAAGCTTTGATGGCCCTCTAGCCCAGAGAAGCCAAGGCCACAATGCCGCTGGTCAGCCAGCTCAGGGCCAGGATCCCTCCTAGGAAAGCCAAGGGGATCAGGCCCACCAGGCGCCACCACTCCAGATCCAGCGCCACCGCCGCCGCCCGCACCTGCCAAACCACAAACCACAGCAGTGCTGCAAAGCCCAGCAGGGATCCCGCCACGCCGCCCAAGGATTGGGCAGGCCCCAGTAGCAGCCACGGCAAACCGGCAAACCCCGTCAAGCACAGCAGCGCCGCAAAGGAAGGGGCGGCCCGCCCCAAGCAAAAGGCCAGCAACTGCAACAAAGCCGCCAAACCCACCCAGCCCAGGGATCCCATCAGTACCGCCAGTACCATGCTCGGCAGGCTTGCTCCGGAGCGGCGAATGACCTCCAGGATGTTAAGCAGCCCCACCACCCCAAAGGCTTGCCAGAGAACAGGCCGTTCCCGTAACGCCCGAAACGTGCGCTCCGGCAGAAACCAGGCGCCGTAGATGTTGTCTAACCAGGAATTGAGCATGGCCGGCAAAAAGTCAAGCTGCCTTTCATCTTAAGCCCTTGCTGAGCACTTGACAGGCACACCCCAAAAATGCGGTATGATCGACGAAGAATTCTGCGGCGTTGGTGACTGCCGTTATGTTTTTGCGATCGATACCCTTCGACAATTAGGATGGGAAGTGGATGTGAGAGCAGTAGGCCAAACTTGATTTGGAAACTATCGACAATCATCCCCGATATCCTACACTGGATTTTCCAGGTCGAAAACCACGGTAAAACGGCGCAACAGTATTCTCAAGAAGATCCTCGAAAGGGGATCTTTTTGCTGCTTGAAGGTTGCAGTTAAGTTTGTAGAGCCATTTCAAATGGCAATGAAACGTTTCTCTACGTCGTTATTGCCAGGCAAGGCTGTCCTATCCCTAACTCCCCTCTCCCTCTGGGAGAGGGGCTGGGGGTGAGGGCTGACTCCCTCTGGGAGAGGGGCTGGGGGTGAGGGAGCCATGCAAATGACCATCCAACTGGGGTTGTCTTTCGGGACGGGATCCCCTAAGAGGCTTGTTGTTAGTTTTGCACAGGCGGGACGCGGCGCAAGTTCAACAGCACCCTTGCGCTGAGGGGGCGGGTGTTGGCCAGTAGCCCCACGCTCAGCAGCAGCCAACGGTTCAAGGTGGTGCCGGCCAGCAGCCAAGCCATCAACAGGGCTGCCCCTCCCCCTTCTACCCCTGCCGCCAAGACCCAGGCCCAGGCGACTTTCCCGTGCCGGGACAGGAGGATCCCTTGCAATCCACCGACGCCAAGCCCCACCAGCAAGCCACGCAGCGGGCTGGCCATCGCCTGCAAGGCGTTCTGTGGCCAGGGATCCCTGGGATCGAAAGCGAAGGTTGCCACCCCCACCTGAGGGGCCAGGGTATCTGCTGCCACCCAGCCCAAAGCCGTGGCCAGTAGCGTAGCCGCCACCCACCGCCAAGAAACCTGCCGTCGCAATACCGCCCACTGGAGTAGCCCCATTCCCAAGCCAAGGCTGGCCCCAGCCACCGCTCCTTGGAGCGAACCCAAAGCAGCTAGGAGGGGAGCTGCCGCCCCCAGCCCCAGATAGCCAATCCCAGCCGCCGCCCAATTGGCCAGGAGCCAGACCAGGGCCAATCCTTTGCTCTGGCGGGGCTTGCCTGAGGTGGGGAGGGTGGGCTTCGGGTGGGGGCTAACCTGTTCCTGGCCGACCTGCTGTTCAACCTCGCGCAGGCCCTGTTCTGCCGAGGGGTTGCCCGGCTCCAGCCGCAGCACTCCTTGATAGTCCATCTGGGCAAGGCCCCAATGGCCCTGCCGCTGGTGGGCCAGGCCGCGGTACAGATAGTAGCGGGCTTCGTTGGGGGCGCTCTGGATCAGCTCGTTGAGCAGGTGGACGGCCATTTTGTATTCGCCTGCCTCGATCAAATGCACCGCCCGCTGGAGCTTTTCCGCCTCAGCTTCCGACGCAGCCGCCTGCTGGCCAAACCCCGCAGGGATCCGCTGAAGAGAAACCTGTTGAGGAGGAGCCGAGGAGGCGGGAGGCGGGATCTGATCCCCATAGACGGCTCGGAGCTGCTGGGCCAGCTCCTCCATGGTGGCCGGGCGAAGGGCAGGGTCTTTCTCCAAGCAGCGCAGCACCACCCTTGCCAGGGCCTCAGGGATGGGGTGGGGCAGCGGATGGTCTTGAAAGGGGCGGGGCTGTTGGAAGTTGTGGACGTGGTACCAGCCCTGCAGGGTGTCGGTCTCTGGCTCGAAGGGCAGGGCACCGGTTAACAGCTCGTACAGCACCACCCCCAGCGAATAGATGTCGGAGCGGGCATCCAGCTTCTCTCCCCGCATCTGCTCCGGGGAAGCATAGACCATCGTGCCCAAAAAATACCCGGTTTGCGTCAGGCCACGGGAGGTCTCCCCCATGAGCTTGGAAATGCCGAAGTCGAGGATCTTGACCCGTTCCTTGCCGTCGGGCCCTTTTTGCACAAAGATGTTGCTGGGCTTGATATCGCGGTGGATGACTCCTCGAATCGAGTGTTTGCCCAGATCCATGTGAAAGTTGTGGGCGTGGTGCAGGGCCGAGCAAATTTGCAATGCCAAGTTCACCACCCGCTCTGGGCGCAAGGGGCCTTCCCGTGCCAACACATAGTCCAACCCCTGGCCGGTGTAGGGTTGGGCATTCAGGTACTCCATCACCAGGTAGGGCTGGTTTTGGTAGAGGCCATAGGAGCGCACCTGCACAATGTTGGGGTGCTCGCCCAACAGAGCGCTGACCCTGGCCTCGTCCAGGAAGCGCTGCTGCAGTTGCTGGTAATACTCCGGCTCCATGTCTGGCGGCGGCGGGCGCAACAACTTGACGGCCACCGGCTCGTCATTCAACTGGGTATCCACCGCCTCGAACACATTGCCGTAGCCACCCTCGCTGATGTGGTGGGTCAGTCGGTAGCGGTTGCCGATCAGTTGTCCAATGAGGCGCTGGTTCATGGAGGAGGACGGCCAGCCGAGGAGAGGACTTACCTAAATGATTCTAGTCAGCTTGAGGGCGCAAGACCTGTTTGTGAGGGATCCGCTGCCATTGCCAACCTTTTTCGCCCCAAAAGCTGGGGATCCCGCTAGGATTGGGGCATGGGTGCTCTTTGTGAAACCGCCTCTCCCTCCCCCTTCTGGCTGGAGGTTACCGAGTTTGCCCTGCAGGCCACGGCAAGGGTCGGATCGCAGCTCTTGGCAGACTTTGGCCAGGCCTCCTCTACGGAAAAAGCGGACGGCAGCTTGGTAACCGCTTCTGACAAATGGGCAGATGACACCTTTCAAAAGGCAATTGCCGCGGCCTATCCGGCTCACGGCTACCTGAGCGAGGAGTCCAACCACATTTTCCCGGAGGAAGAGTGGTGCTGGGTGGTGGATCCCTTGGATGGCACCACCAATTTTGCCCGCGGGATCCCCATCTGGGGCAGCTCGCTGGCGCTGTTGCACTGGGGCGTGCCCGTGTTTGGCTGTGTGCATCTGCCGCCCATCCGCCAGACTTTTTACGGCTACTGGCCTCAGTTTGCGGGCGATGCGCCGGCAGGAGCTTTTCTCATCCGCCACGACCGGGATCCCGTTCTTCCTCAGCCCATCCACCCCAGCACCGCCCCACCCGGCCCCAACCAACTGTTTAATTTTTGCTCCCGCAGCAGCCACTGGATTAGCCCGCAATTTCCCTGCAAAGCGCGGATGTTGGGGGGCGCTACCTACAACCTGCTGGCGGTGGCCAGCGGCAGCCTTTTGGGAGCGGTAGAACGCTCACCCAAGATCTGGGATGTGGCGGCGGTGTGGGCCATCGTCAAGGGGGCCGGCGCCGTTTGGGAGCCCCTTGGCCTTGCTGACCCGGATCCCGGAAGGCCGTTGATCCCCGGCAAGGACTATGGCCGGCTGACCTATCCGACGCTGGTGAGCGCTCAGGACAGGTGGATCCCGCTATTTCGGGCTTTCATTGCTCTGTAGCTCTCGTAAACCGCCTGGACGTTGTACCAGTTGAGGAAGCAAACCCGACACAGCTCCAAGGCCAACTGCGAGCGGCCTTGCCGGATCAACCAGCGCAGCAGCGGCTCTAGCCGCTTCTCGTTCAGCCAGCCCCCCAGCGACAGCAGGCCCCATAGGCATTGATGCAGAGGCGTCAGTTGGATCATCAGGCGCACGGCCCAAGTGGGGTGCTTTTGGTAAAAGAGGATGCCCATGCGGCCCCGCTGCCGCTCCCGCTCGATGAGGGCTGGGATTTGCGCTAGCTCGAAGGGCGGATGCCAGTGGTAGCCGGTGGCCTGGGGGCACTTGACCAGGCGCAGGCCCAGGTGCTTCAGCCGCACCCCCAGCTCCAGGTCTTCCCAGCCGTAGAGGTGAAACCGCTCGTCAAAGGGGCCGGCAGGGGTTTCACAAGCCCGCTCCAGCCAATGGCGGGCGATGGCCACATTGCCGGTGGCAAAGAAGGCTGCCGAAAAATCGGTGGGCTTGAAGGGCTCGGAGCAGGGATCCTGGAAATTGCAGGTGTTGATCACCCGCCCATAAGTGAAGACCTTGGCTTCCTGGAGCGAACTGGGATCCCCCTTGACGCCGTGTCGCCGCAGCATCTGGGCATGAGCGGCCAAGAAATGATCCACCACCACCAGGTCGCTGTCGATAAAAACAATGATGGATCCCTGGGCATGGCGAAACCCCAGGTTGCGGGCGGCAGCAGGGCCGCGGTGTTCTTGGCACAAAAGCTTTATCGGCGGCAAATCTGGCGGCTGGCTCTGCAGCCATTCCACCGTGCCGTCGGTGGAGCCGTCGTCCACCACCACCACCTCGTAGCCGTCGTAGGGGCCAGGCTGCTGCTGGGCCAAAGCCTGCAGACATTTCTGCAAGATGGGACGGCGGTTGTAGGTGGGGATGATGACGCTGATGTACACCGGGGATCCCTGGCTCGTAAGGCAAACCCTACTCCTAGAGTCAAGGGGTTTTTCTATACGGCTAGAGAGCTTTGAGCAGCTCTGCCGATTGGCGCACCGTCTCGAAAAAGTGATGGACATTGGCCTCCGGAGTGGTGTGGTGCACGCCGTGGCCCAGGTTCATGATGTGGCCGCGGGGTCCCGCCTTTTGAATCACCTCCAGGGTGCGCTGCCGGATGAATTCCGGGGATCCCAGCAACACCATCGGGTCGAGATTGCCCTGCACCGCCAGGGATCCCAGGCGGGCCCTGGCCTCGGCCATGTCGCTCATCCAATCGAGGCTGAAGACATCGATGCCAGCTTTGCCCACCCGCTCCAACAAAGCGGCGCTGCCGTTGATGTAGAGAATGAGCGGCACCTGCGGATACCGAGCTTTCACCTGATCCACAATTTGCTTTTGGTAGGGCAAGGCCCAAGCTTCGTAATCGCCGGGGCTGAGCTGGCCGGCCCAGGTGTCGAACAACTGCACCACCTGGGCACCGCACTCGATCTGGTAGATCACGTAGCGGGCAATGCTATCCGCCAGCTTGCTCAGCAACTGATGCAACATCTGCGGCTGAGTGAAGGCCAGGCTCTTGATATGGGCATAGTCTTTGGAGCTGCGGCCCTCTACGGCGTAGCAGGCCAAGGTCCAAGGGGAGCCGACAAAGCCCAGCAGCGTTGCCTTCCCTTCCACCTCGCGGCGCAAGGTGCTGAGTATGGTCTTGATAAAGGGCAGGCTTTCTTCCGGCTCTAAGAGACGGATTTGGTCGATTTGGGCCTGGGAGCGGATTGGCGGGTCGATGATCGGCCCCTGCTGCTCCACCAGCTCAAAGGGGATCCCCATGCCCTCAAGGGGGGTGAGGATGTCGCTGAACATAATGACGCCGTCGGGGGCAAAGGCGCGAAACGGCTGCAACGAGATCTCAATCGCCAGCTCCGGGATCTCGCAGCGCTGCTTGAAGGTGTATTTGCTCTGCAGCTCACGGTAGACTGCCATGTAGCGCCCCGCCTGGCGCATCATCCAAACCGGAGGACGATCCAGCACCTCCCCACGGGCCGCCCGCAGCAGACGGTCGCCATCGCCAAGCTGAGCAGATGAGTGGGACATAAGAAGACCAAGCCGGCTGAAGATCCTTAATGCATCCTGACATTGGGGGGACGGCTAGCGCAAGCTTGCGGATCCCCTATGCCGCCGCGTGCAGGGTATCAAGATAGAGTTTTAGCGGCTCAAGCAGGGATCCCGACCTGGAGTGGACATGAGATAATGTCGGCTTGCAAGCCTGTTGTAGAACTACTCGACAGGGATCCCCCCATTGCCGAGTTGAGAGGAAACCCCGCTTGGTTGCCCAAACCTTTGACCTGAAAGTCTATCTGAGCCGGCGTCAGCAACAGGTGGAAGAGGCGCTTTCTGCAGCTCTGGTTCCCGCCTATCCGGAGCGCATTTACGAGGCGATGCGCTACAGCCTGCTGGCGGGGGGAAAACGCCTGAGGCCGATCCTCTGTCTGGCGGCCTGTGAGTTGGCCGGCGGCTCCGTGGAGCAGGCCCTGCCCACTGCCTGCGCCCTAGAGATGATCCACACCATGTCGCTGATCCATGACGACCTGCCGGCCATGGACAACGACGATTTTCGCCGCGGCAAACCCACCAACCATAAGATGTTCGGCGAAGACATTGCCATCTTGGCGGGAGATGCGCTGCTGGCTTTTGCCTTTGAGCATATTGCCAGCCAAACTCAGGGGGTACCGCCACAGTTGGTGCTGCAAGTCATTGCCCGCATTGGCCACGCAGCGGCGGCAACCGGCTTGGTGGGGGGCCAGGTGGTGGATTTGGAGTCGGAGGGCAAAGCCATTTCCCTGGAAACTTTGGAGTACATCCACAGCCACAAGACGGGCGCTCTGCTGGAAGCCTCGGTGGTCTCAGGCGGGATCCTGGCAGGGGCTGATGAAGAGCTGCTGGCCCGCCTGGGCCACTACGCCCGCGACATTGGCTTGGCTTTTCAGATCGTGGACGACATTTTGGATATCACTGCCACCAGCGAGCAACTGGGCAAAACGGCAGGCAAGGATCAAGCTGCCGCCAAAGCCACCTACCCCAGCTTGTTGGGCCTAGAGGCTTCCCGGCAAAAAGCCGAGGAGCTGATCCAATCGGCCAAGGAGGCGTTGCGCCCCTACGGATCCCGGGCCGAGCCACTGTTGGCCCTGGCAGATTTCATCACTCGCCGTCAGCATTAGGACAGGACAAAAGGACAAGATTCAGATGGGATCCCTGTCCCCCTGTTAAAGACCCTGGTCGCGTTCTGGTGCCGGAGAGCTCTATGCTGCAACAGTTGATGGCCAACCACGTCCTCTGGGTTGCTCTGCTGGCCAGTGGTTTGGCCCAGGCCATGAAGCTGATCCTGGCCTATGTGCGGTCGGGCAAGCTCGACCTGCGGGTCTTGGTGGAGACGGGGGGGATGCCCAGCTCCCACGCGGCGCTGGTGACGGCTTTGTCGGTGGGGGTGGGGATCCAGGAAGGCTGGGACAGCCTGCTGTTTGCGGCGACGGTGGTTTTTGCTTTGGTGGTGATGTACGATGCTGCTGGGATCCGCCAGGCCGCCGGCAAGCAGGCGCGGGTGCTGAACCGTCTCCTGGAAGAATGGTTTGAAGAGAAGGGCGCCGATCGTTTCCAAGAACCTTACCTGAAGGAGTTGCTGGGCCACACGCCTGTTCAGGTTATTGCCGGTGCTGCTTTGGGAGCAGCGTGTATCACCTTGTCGTTTGCCCTGGGAGTCAACTGACGACAATTGGGGCATGCTAGAGCAGAAGGAGTGCGGATGGTCATGAGTTCTCAACCGCGTCCGATCCAGCGTTGCCCCGCCTGTGGCAAGCCGATCCCGGCCTATCGATATAAGTCCCCCTACTGCGACCACTGCGGCTGGCGGGCGGCCTCAGCCGGAAAAGGTGGATCTGGGGGCCAGAGAGTCAGAGCTCAGGGGAATAGGATTCAACAACACCTGCAGCGCCTCAGCCTGCCCCCTCTGTTGCAGCCGCTGTTGAAGTTCGACTTTTACCTCTATCTGGGCTGGGGGATCAGCCCTCTGTTTCCGCTGGTGGTGGAGCGACCGCTGCTGGCCGAATCCAATTACCTGTTGTTGATCCCCCTTCTGTTGAGCTGGGGGCTGCTCTATCTGGCGGTGCGGGATCTGCCCCTGCCCCAGGACTTGCGGCTGCCGCGGCTGCTGTTGGATGTGGCGTTTATCCTGCTGCCCTTCTTCCAAAAAATCAACGTCTCCAAAGCCCCCAACCGACCCTACTGGAATGCCCTGCTCATCTGGGTCATCGGGATTTTGCTGGCTGCTGCCTTGTGGCTGTGGAGCTTCAGCCTGCTCTTGACGGCGGTGACGTTGCTGTTGACCAGCTTCTGCACGCTGCTGTTCTAGCCGAGATGGTTGACAAACACTCCAGCCTTCCATGAGCACTCCTGCATAGGCAAAACACGCAGCTCAGCTTTGACACTCCCGCTGACTATCGCAACCCTTGCATGGGAGTTCTGTAGCCAAGCGGGATCCTACCTACGCAAGAGATAGTCCTTTCAAACAGCAATGAAACGTTTCTCTATGTCATTATTGCTACGCAACGCTGTCGCGAACGCGCCGCTCTAACTCCCCTCTCCCTCAGGGAGAGGGGTTGGGGGTGAGGGGCTGGCAGCAAAGTGTCTTAATCTTGTTTGAAACGACTATTACAGTAGAGAAGTAGACAACGCTGGAAGAAGCTGTATGCGGCTCACCAGCTTGCAACTCAGGAGCCAAAGGCCGAGATTCCCCACCGCTGCAAGCTGTCGAAGGCGGTGTAGGCCGTCAGATCCGGCTGCAGGGGCGTAATCGACACATACCCTTGGGCAACCGCCTGCACGTCGGAACAGGGATCCACTCCCTCTTCCACCACTTCCCCCGCCAGCCAGTAGTAGGCCTTGCCGCGCGGATCCAGCCGCTTTTCGTAGATATCGGTGTACTTGCGCCAGGCCAGGCGGGCCAAGACCATGCCGCGTATCTCCGTCAGCGCCACCGGTGGGACATTGATGTTCAACAGCAGCGGCTTCTCTAGGGGCTTCAGGCTCAGCTTCTCCAGCAGCGTCAGCACCACCTGGGCCGCCGGCTGAAAATCCTGGTGGGTAAAGCTGGCCAGGCTCACCGCCAGGCTGGGGATCCCTTCCAATAGCCCTTCCATGGCCGCTGAGACGGTGCCGGAGTAGAGCACATCGGTGCCCAGATTGGCTCCCTGATTGATGCCGGAAATCACCCAATCGGGAGGATAATCCAATAGCCCGTCCAGACCCAGCTTGACACAGTCGGAAGGTGTGCCCGAACAGGCCCAGGCTTGCACCTCTGGCGGAAACCCCTCCCGCACCGGATCCACCCGCAGCGGTTTGTGCAACGTCAAGGCGTGGCCGGTGGCCGAGCGCTCCCGATCCGGACAGACTACTGTCACCTGGTGTCCGCCCATCTGAGCCAGCGCTGCCGCTAAACACCGCACCCCTGCCGCCTGGATGCCGTCATCGTTGCTAACGAGAATGTTCATCGGTGCCACTCCTCACCGCGTCCAAGCAACCCGGCTGCCCCTACTATGCTATCTGCTGCTGGGCCCACAGCCGGCCAGGAGCCAGGAAAAAACGAAGAGTGCGGCTTCTGTATGTTACCATTAGACGTAGCCTTATAAACAACATCCGTATAACCACGGTGTTGCTCCATAAATCTTGAGTGTCATTATGAAGCTAAGGTAAAGCTACTACCGAAGCTCCCTTCCTCTTGGTTTATCCTTCCGTTAGGGTCTGGCCTTTTCTTTACAAACTCTTTTGATGGCTCGATGGAGCGGAAGAGGCGGCAAAGTTCACCTAGTTACTCAATTGACAGGAAGCCTATCCCATGTCCCTAGTTTCCATCACATCGGCAGCGGAGGCTCAGGAATGGCGGGAGCTCTGCCAGTGGGCCGAGGAGCACTACCGCTGTCGCACTTTTCCCAAGGATGTGCGCATCCCCACCCGTCCGGGCCTGGTCTACATCCCCCAAGAAGGCGTGGTGCGCCTAGTTAGCCAAACGCCGGAGCGGCGGGAGGTTTTTGTCGGGTTTATCACACCCGGCGTGCCCTTTGAGCTGAGCAACCCGGAGCGCTTTGAGCTAAAAGCTTGCACCCATGTCGATCGCACCACGGTAATGTGGTTTTACTGGCAGGATCTGGAGCAGTGGCCCTACTTGCACCAGAAAATTCAAGAAAGCTTCCGCCAGCAACTGCAACGCAAGCTGCTCTGGCTAGGCAACTTGGGCCAACGGCGTGCCATTGACCGCCTCAAGGGGTTCCTAACGCTGTTGATTGAAGAGTACGGGCAGCCCTGTGAGCAGGGGATGTACCTTCCCTGGACTCTGACCCACGCCCAGATTGGGGACGCCATTGGGGCTACGCGCGTAACGGTCACTCGCCTGCTGGGATCCCTGCGCTCGAAAGGGTTTGTGCAGGTGCTGGATCAAAACTTAATTTGCCTTCCCAACGGGGTGAAGCTGCAGTCCGTGCCCAAAAAGGCGGCTAGCGCCTAAGCTATGGGCCTGCAGCTCTACTACCGTGCCTGGGGCAAAGGGATCCCTTCCCTGCCCATCCTGCTGCTCCACGGCCATCCGGGCAATGCTGACTGCATGGAAGTTTTTGCTGAGGCGGTGGCGGGGATGCACCCCTGTGTGGCGCCGAATCTGCGCGGCTATGGGCGTTCGCAGCTACGGGATCCCTTTGAGATGGCAACTCACCTAGAGGACTTGCAGGAGCTGCTGGATTGCCTGGGCTGGCAGGAGTGTCTGGTGTTGGGCTGGTCGTTGGGTGGGATCCTGGCCCTGGAGTTGGCCTTGCGCCTGCCGCAGCGGGTCAAGGGCTTGGTTTTGGTAGCCAGCGCCGCCTGTCCTCGTAGCAACCATCCCCCCATCACCGTTTGGGATCAGCTTAACACCGGCATTGCTTCGCTGCTCAACTGGCTTTGGCCCGGCTGGAGTTGGAACATCGACACCTTTGGCCGCCGCTCTCTCTACCGCTACCTCATCCAGCAACACACCCCAACCGCCTATCGCTATCTGGCCCAGGCAGCTTTGCCTGCCTATCTGCACACCTCTCACCAAGCCCGCCGCGCTTTGCGCACCGCCCTGCAACAGGGCTACAACCGTGAGGGGGAGCTGCAGCACCTGCGCCTACCTGTGTTGCTCCTGGCCGGCGAGCGGGATCGCCACATCACCGCCGCTAGCAGCTTGGCCACCGCCCGCCTTCTACCCCAGTGCACCTGCATTGTCTATCCCGATGTGGCCCACCTCTTCCCGTGGGAGATCCCTGAACAGGTAGGACGGGATCTGCGTTGCTGGCTCAGAGTTCAAGAGTGGGCCGAGGGGGACTCTTCCAACCCACCCTCAGCGGAAGAAGCCGCAGCCTGAACCTGGACCAACTTGCGCAGCCGGGCAAAGGCTTCTTCCTCCAGCCGGATCTGCTGCTGCTGCTGTTCTTCCGGGGTGCGCAGGCGTTTTCCCAGCGGCTGTTGCAGCGTGCCCAAAAGTAAGGGCTCGGAGACCCCCGGTTCAGGGTGGATGACGGTGCGGGCCTGCAGGGTAAATACCGGCGAGCCGGTGGAGAAGCGACCGGAGGACGCCAAATCGCTGGCCGCCTGCTTCAGCGTGAGGATCAGGTGCTCTGGGGTAATGTCCGGGCTGACGGCGATGACCGCCCGCTCTGCCCCTTGGTCATAGACCGTGGTGTAGGGGGCAGCGCCGGGAATGCGGGAGCGAAAGATCGGCCCTAAACTGAGGGCAAAACAGCCCGCCGTCAAAACCAGGGTGAAGGCCGTGTAGCCCACCAGCGAAAACTTCCAAGGCCAGTTGCGGATCCAGGCCAGCAGGGTAAGCAGAGCCAGCAGACCCGCCACCCCCAGCCCCACCTGGGTGGCAGAGGCGAAGAAAGATTGCAAGGATCCATCCATCATTTACAGGGAGAAGGAGTTCGGACTCAGCAGTCTCATCTTAAGCAATCTGGCAATCCTCTCAACTGCTTGCTGGCTCTAGCCGGGAGGAGATAGGCTTGCGACTCCATCTGCCAAACCAGCTCTCGCTGATCCCAGAAGTGCCGGCAGCTCTGTGCCTTTTAGAACTGTTTTTTATGCTACTGAATGAGCATTGCTGGCAAGAAGAACGCTGAAAACAATGCGAAGGAAACGAACGACGGTATCAGCAAGATGGATATAATGCCAGCGAAGCGGCTTGAGAACTGTTGGCATGTCATCTTCAACCCTATCTGATGGAGCGCATCACCGGCTTGATTCTATGGATCCCTCGGTAGCTTTGCAGACCGCGAGAGACTCACTATTTGACCTCGGCAACCTCACCGCTGGGATCGTTAACGAATACCACGAGGTAGTCAGCAACTCCGTGCTGCTGGAGAAGCTGGAGGACTTTCGGGTTGTCTACGAAGAGGCCGTTGCCCGCCTACGGAAGCCCTCCTTCCGGATTGCCACCATTGGCACCACCTCTTCAGGTAAGTCCACCATTGTCAACGCTCTCATTGGTCGGAAAATCGCGCCTATCGAGGCGCAGGAGATGAGCGCCGGGATCCTGCGGATTAGGCACGGCGAGCGGAGCAAGTTAGTTATCCACAATACAGAAGGAGCCACCTGGGAATGCGGCACGTGGGAAGACCTGAGGGACGAAGAGATCTACAGCAGGCTCAAGCTGACAATGGAGGCTTACCACCAAGAGCGGCGAAAGAAGAGGAAGAAGGAAGATAAAACCGAGGTAGTCATCTCTATTAAACCTGCCTGAGGGCTTACAGGTTGAGATTTATGACTTGCCTGGCCTGAACTCAATCCAAGATAGAACAAGCCTCAGGATCATCCAAGAGCATGTCAGCAAGTGTTTTAGCCTTGTTGCACTGGATTACTCTCAGACAGATTGGCAAAGACGAGAAGCCCTCTTGAGAGAGCTAAAAGATGTTGTGGAGTTTCTCCGAGGTCAAACCAGCTTGATGATTTTCTTGCTCAATAGGGTTGACATGCGAAATCAAACCGACAACCCTCTAGAGCAAAAGGTCGAGGAGCTGAGAGAGGAAATTAAGGAGATTCTGGATCTTCCAGAGCTGCCTTTTATCATTCCGCTCTCTGCTAAGGCGCTCTTCTATGCCCAATGTGCCTGGGGAGCCAACTCTTCCGAAGGATCGGATGTGGATCCCAGTACTAAACAATGGATGCTCAGCGCTCTTTTTGAAGACTGTGCTAATCTCATCAAGGCTTCTACAAGAGGTGATAGGGAGCTGAAGTCTTGGATAGCAGACCTTGAAAACAAAGTCGAGGAAGGGCAGGCAATATCTGACAATGACACTAGGCTCTTGCTTGGCTACATCCGAGAGTGGAGCGGCGGCAACTTGCTATGGAGAGCATTGCGAGAAAGGATTCAAGCAGACACTGCAAGAGTTGTTATTCTCCCGGCAGTGCTACAAGTGATCAACTCAGCTAGAGAGATTAGCAGTGCCCTAGATGTCATAATCAATACAAGACAAATTCAGACGCTAGAGGAAGTAGATAGGCAAAGAAAATATATTCAAGAGAAACAAGAGCAATGCAAGGAAGCAATCAATCAAGTTGCCCAATCGTTTATCGATGACATTACAGACTTACTCAACCAAGTTGCCAGTGCTAGTGGCACTCCTGAGTCCCTATCAAAGCTTGAGGAGGAAGCCAGAAAGAAGGGCTGGCAGGGGTTTCCCGATTTTATTGACTTTGTGGACGAGCAAGTTAAAGATTTGATTAATAAAATCATTGCTCCAGTTCGAGATGCACTCAAGCAAGAAATTGGTGTTTATCCGCTAGAAGATTCTCTGAAAGAAGTGATCCCTGCTCACATTGCCAACCTCGTTGCTAGATCTTGCGACATGACACTCAGAACGTTGAGGGATTGTGAGTGTCAGGGAGACAGCCTGATTCTGAGAGTACCTGTT
Organism: Synechococcus sp. H55.7; assembly: GCF_047462395.1. Lineage (NCBI taxonomy): Bacteria > Bacillati > Cyanobacteriota > Cyanophyceae > Synechococcales > Synechococcaceae > Synechococcus > Synechococcus sp. H55.7. The sequence goes on along the minus strand of NZ_JANSJD010000019.1, from coordinate 952 downwards.
GAGGAGAAAACCAAAAAGCCTCATGAGAAGATAGAAAGAGCTGAGCGCGCTGTTTTAGCTCTCTACCAATCGGTTAGGGACGCTCTCGAACATAGGGCCGAGTTTCTGTTACAGGCGAAGGCTCAAACTTTTGAGAGATTTGCGAACTCATTGATCTCTCAGCTTATTGCAAACCTTATTGGAGCCGTTGAAGAAATCCTCACAGTCTCTGAGGAAGATAAGCTAGGGATCCAGGAATTGATTCAAACTGGCGTTAAGCTGAGAAGCGAGCCCTTGCGCCTTACGCAAGATGTCTTTCTCTTTAATAAAAGAGCAAAGATAGAGACTACAAAGAAGGACAAAACTACAATAGTCGAGGAGCCTAGATCTTGCTTTGGAGGCAAGGAGTACAAGATAGCTAAAGTTGGGACGGAGTTCTATCAACAGCTAATTGTACCCAGCTTCGATAAGATGGCTGAGGAGTGGTCAAGCGGAGCAGATGCTGGTAAGCGAAAATTGTGGCAAGTTCTGAAAGAATGGATCATAGGTTACATGGAAGAACTAAGAGAGGCTACTCAAAAATTGGTTAGAAAAGCACTTGACCTTTCTATGGGTGAGCTAGATGAGCAAAGAAGGCGGATTGAAGAGAACTTTAACCAAGCAGTAGCTATAGCCGAAGATCTGGAGAATAGGAAGAATGCAATTGAAAGTTTTGTTCAATCTTTGTCTTGCTTAGGGAGTGGGAATGATGAGTGAGAATAACAAAGAGTAGGGAGAGCTTCTTGCTAAATTAGCTGCTGTAGGACTTGGAGCTATCGCTGGTGGTGCTATTGGAGGACCAATAGGGGCTGCTGTTGGAGCAGCTACAGCCTGTTAATTTAAAATAGGGTACAGGTTTCAAGAGGAAGGAGAGAAGGGAATGCCAACCCATTCTTTGGATCTAAGGCAAAGAGTTGTAGCAGCTTATCAGGCA